>JAYVTJ010000722.1:0-7022 GCA_043774415.1 Fimbriiglobus sp.
GTCGGGCCTCGAAGACTCGACCCGACCTACCTCCCAGCATCCGAATCGAGAGTATCGAGAGAGCTATGAGCACGATTTCCGCCGCGTCCGTCAACGAACTCCGCAAGCTCACCGACCAGCCGCTGATGGACTGCAAGCGCGCCCTCACGGAGGCCGAGGGGGACATGGAAAAAGCCGTCGTCATCCTGCGCCTCCGCGGGAAGAACGTCGGCACGAAGCGCGAAGGCAACGAAACCGCCGAGGGCCGCGTCGGCGTCTTCATCGACCCGACGGCCGCCGTCGGCGCGATCCTCGAATTCCGCTGCGAGTCGGCCCCGACCGCGAAGAACGACCGCGTTCTCGCCCTCGTCGACGACTTGGCCCAAGTCGTCGCCGACAGCAATCCGAGCGATGTCGCCGACCTCCTGACCAAGCCCTTCGGCGCGGCCACGGCCGGGGATCGCCTCACGGATGTCGTCAGCGTCATCCGCGAGAAGATGATCGTCCAGCGCTTCGCCCGGCTGAGCGACGGCGTCTTCGGCAAGTACGTCCATCACGACGGTTCGGTCGGCGCGCTGCTCCAATGCACCGGTCCGGCCGGGCACGACGAACTGCTCCGCGATGCCTGCGCCCACATTGCGGCCCTCAATCCGCCGTACATGGTCACGACCGATGTGCCCGCCGAGGTGATCGCGAAGGAGCGGGCGATTCTCGTCCAGCAGATCCAAGACGATCCGAAGAACGTCGGCAAGCCGGCGAATATCTTCGAGAAGATCGCCGAGGGGAAGATCAAGAGCTGGCTCTCCGAAACGGTGCTCTTCGAGCAGC
Source organism: Fimbriiglobus sp. (assembly GCA_043774415.1). Taxonomy (GTDB): domain Bacteria; phylum Planctomycetota; class Planctomycetia; order Gemmatales; family Gemmataceae; genus JALHQU01. Next base: position 808 of record JAYVTJ010000722.1, read on the forward strand.
CGATGGCCAACACCGCGAAATACCCGAATACGACCGTCGGCGCCGCCCTGGCGAAAGCCGGGCTGAAGCCTGTGAAGTTCGTCCGCTACAAAGTCGGCGCGATTGCATAACCCGTTTTCATTCCGAACCCCGCATTCCCACTGAGAGGTCCCCGTGCCGCATACGAAGAGCGCGATCAAGCGATTGAAGCAGGCCGAAAAGCGCCAGAAGCTGAATCGGCGCATGCTAAAGCTGGTGAAGGTGCAAACCAAAGAACTCGCCGTGGCCATGAAGGCCGGCGACGCCGCGAAGGTCGTCCCGGTGATGAGCGCGACCGCGAAGAAGCTCGACCAAGCCGCCGCGAAAGGGTACATTCACCCGAACAAGGCTGCGCGGCTCAAGTCGCGCGCCGCGAAGAAGCTCCACCTCCTCGAAAAAGCCCCGGCGCCCGCTCCGAAGGCGTGATGCGAGTGCTGTGCGGTCGAAGCTCGCCCTCCCTCGCGGAGGGCGATTCCGTTCCGGGATCACTCCGATGAATCTCCTCCCGGCACTCTTCCTCGACCGCGACGGCGTCCTCATCGAGGAGGTCGAGTACCTCGCGGAACTCGGACTCGTGAAGCTGATCCCCGGTGCGGCGGCCGCCGTGCGCCGGGCGAACGATGCAGGCTGGCGCGTCGTCGTGGTCTCGAATCAGTCCGGGGTCGCGCGAGGATTGATTCTCGAGAGTTTCCTCGCCGATGTCCATCGCGAGATCGCCCGGCAGTTGCTCGATGAAGCCGGGGCGGTCATCGACGGCTTCTACTACTGCCCGCACCATCCGACGGAGGGGCAGGGGATCTACCGCATCGACTGCGACTGCCGGAAGCCGAAGTCGGGGATGCTGCTGCGAGCCGCGCGGGAACTGGGCATCGACCTCGCGCAATCGTGGATGATCGGCGACCGCCGCACGGATTTGGAAGCGGGCGCCGCCGCGGGGTGCCGGACGATCTTGGTGCGGACGGGCTACGGTGCGGCGACGGGAATCACGGATGCGGATCCGGAGTTGAATCTGCAAGCGGTCGTACCGTCCATCGTGGAGGCCGCGGAGTTCATCGCAGCTTCGCCGGATCGACCGTCGCGTGCTTGATGTGCTTGCGGTTGAACGTGTAAGTGATCTCCAACTTCCCCGCCCCGCCGACGATCATCGCCGGATACGAGAACTCGCCGACTTCGGTTTCGAGGTCGAGCACTTTCTTCCATGTCTTCCCATTGTCGGCGGAGCGGGCCAAGCTGATCGGCGTGCGCAGCAGAGTCGAGGGATTGAAGATCAGGAAAAGTTCGCCCGGCCCCGTGCGAACCACGTCGATGCCGGAACTCGGGTTGAGCAGGTCGGTCGCTTCCGCCGGCGTCCAAATTTTGCCGCCGTCCGCACTTTCGGCCCGGCAAATCCGCCGGGGATCTTTCGAGCGCATCAGAGCGACGACGGTCGTACTCAAGTCCCGATTGCCCGAGATGGCGTAGAGCGTCGGCTGGATCTGGGAAAACTTCCCTTCGACGCCAAATGGCGCCGAGCGCGTCCACGTGAGTCCGTCGTCGGTGGAAAGATCGACGTACGGCGTCCAGCAGTTGTGGCTCTCGACCGACGTGCCCGCGAGGATCGCATCGCCGACTTGGATCGGCTTCGCCCGCACCGGTCCGTAGAACCCGGCCGGCATCATCGCCGGTTTGCTCCACGTCTTGCCGTCGTCGGTCGAAGTGCGGCGATAGCCCGTCCAACTCTCCGGCTTCGGCCCGGCCTTGTACCAGAGGTGCAGCGTCTTCTTCTTCGTGCGGAAGAGCACGGGGTTCCACGTCGGCTGACCCGGTTCCGTGCCGACGACTTCGGGCTTCCCCCACTTCTCGCCGTCGTAGCGAGCGAGATAAATCTGAACGTCCTTCGCGCCCTCGTCCTTGCCGCCGAACCACGCGGCGAGCAACTGCCCCTTCTCGACCTCGACGATGGTGGAGGCATGGCAGGATGGCGTCGGCGGCGTCTCGAAGATCAGTCCCATTGCACATTCCTCGTTCCGCACTTCTCCCATCATCCGCCGATGACTTCCTGACGGTCGCTGTCCCAGTAGACGCGTTTGGCGGTGCGGTACGACAGATTCGCGAGGTGCGCCGCCACGATGACGCGGTGCCCGAGTTCGATCGGGGAGTTCGGCTCCTTGCGGCTCTTGCAGCACTCGAGCCAGTTCTTCACGTGCAGCGGCGTCTCGGGTTCGACCTTCCAGACTTCCTTCGGCTCGGTATCGGGCGTGATCTTATCGATGGTGTTGTAGAGGCGGATCTCCTTGTCCGCGTCGGCGATGAGGGTCTGCTTCGTGCCGTAGAAGGCCGCGCCGACGCCGTCGGCGCCGTTGATGAACTCGACGTTGAAGGTCGCGGCGAAGGCGCCGTAATCCCAAGTGCCCTGGAGCACGTCGGGTGTTTCCCAGTGCTTGAAGTGGTAGCGGCCGCCGTGCGCCATCACGCTCTTGGGGGCGTCGATGCCGCCGAGCCACTGGACGACGTCGAGCTGGTGGGCGCCGATGTCGGTCATCAGTCCGCCCGCGTAATCCCAGTACCAGCGCCACGACCAGTAGCGGGTCGCGTTGAATTCGCGCTTCGGCGCTTTGCCGAGAAACGCGGCCCAGTCGATCTGCTTCTCCTGCTCCTTCGTGAAGGTCTCGGGCACCGCGAACGGATCCTTCTTCGTCCAGTTGCGGGTGTCCCAGACCTTCGCCATCACGAGGTTGCCGAAGTCGTTGCTCTCGATGGCGTCGCGGCAGCGGCGCCAGTGCGGGCCGCTGTGGCGCTGGTTGCCGACCTGCACGATGCGCTTCGCTTTGCGCACGGCCTCGATCATCTCGCGCCCCTCCTCGATCGACTTCGAGAGGGGCTTCTCGATGTACGCATCCTTCCCGGCGCCGACGGCCGCGATGAGCATATCGCGGTGGTGGTGGTCGGGCGTGGAGATGACGACGGCGTCCAAGCCCTCGGATTCGAGGAGACTTCGGAAGTTGGCGTGCTCGGTCGCCTTCTCCTTCTGGTCGGCGAGGGCGATGGTCTTGGCGACTTCGTCCATGCGGAATTGGGCGATGTCGCAGATGGCGACGACGCTGTGCTTGAGTTTGAGCACTTCGCGGATGAGCGCCCGCCCGCGGTTGCCGCAGCCGATGAGGCCGACGTTCAGCTTCTCGTTCGCTTCGAGGGCGCGCAAGGTCGGAAGCGCGAGGGTGACAGCCCCGGCCGCAGCCGTGGCGCAGAGGAAAGTGCGGCGCGAAGGCGACTCGGACACGGGCGTTCCTCGGAGACGTGGAGTACCCGCGTATCGTACCCTGCGTGCGCCGGGATGGCATGGAAATAGTGCGGCGCACACGCGATATCACCGAACTGGACAGCGGCCTCCGGGCGCGGTCTAATTGGAGGATGATCCCCACTCTCCTTATGACTCTTCTCGGCGTTACCGGTGCCGATCCGGGCAAGTCAGCCGCCGACGACATCCGACCGATTTTCGCGAAGCACTGCGCGAGCTGCCACGGTTCCGACAAGCAGAAGGGAGGCTTGCGGCTCGACCGCAAAGCCGAAGCCCTGCGCGGCGGCGACAGCGGAGCGAGCATCGTGCCGGGGAAACCGGACGCGAGCTTGCTGCTGAAAAAGCTGACGAGCCACGACGCGACCGAGCAGATGCCACCCGATGGCGACCGGCTGACCGCGGAGCAGGTGAAAGCGATTTCGGATTGGGTCGCGGCCGGGGCCGTCTGGCCCGAGGCGGCGACCGCCGAGGTTCCGCACTGGTCCTTCCAGCCGGTGAAGCGCCCGGCCGTGCCCGGCAAAGATGCGAACCCCATCGACTCGTTGGTCCGCGCCAAGCTGACTGACAATAAGCTGTCACCGAATCCGCTTGCGGATCGCCGCACCCTCATCCGCCGGTTGAAGTTCGATTTGCTAGGACTGCCGCCGACGCCGGAAGAAGTCGAGGCATTCGCTGCGGACAAATCGCCGAACGCCTACGAGAAGCTCGTCGATCAATACCTCGCGTCGCCGCAGTACGGCGAGCGCTGGGCGCGGCACTGGCTCGATACCGTGCGCTTCGCCGAGAGCCACGGCTTCGAGATGAACCAGCCCCGGCCCACGGCCTGGCGCTACCGCGATTGGGTCATCGCCAGTTTGAACGCCGACAAGCCTTACGACCGCTTCGCCTTCGAGCAACTCGCCGGTGATACCGTCGGAGCCGACGCGGGCACGGGCTTCCTCGTGGCCGGGGCGATGGACGGCGTGAAAAGCCCCGACCCGGTGCTGACGGCGAACCAGCGCGCCGACGAACTGCACGACATGGTCGCCACCACCGGCTCCGCGTTCTTGGGCCTCACCGTCGGCTGTGCCCGCTGCCACGCCCACAAGTTCGATCCGATTTCGCAGGTCGATTATTACGGCTTCAAAGCCGTGCTTGCCGGGGTGCAGCACGGCGAACGGCCGATGAAAGCCGGCGACGCCGTTGGCAAGGCGAAGGAATTGCAAACGGCGCGTAATACCCTCGCGGCACTGGAAGCGCAGCTCGCGGAGTTCGAGCCGCTCGCCGAACCCGAGGCCAAAACCGAACGCCGCGATCCGGTGAACCCGGCGCAGAATCGCGAGCGGTTCAAGCCGGTGAAGGCGAAGTTCGTGCGCTTCACCGTACTCGGCACGAACAACTTGGAAGCTTGCATCGACGAACTCGAAGTCTTCACCGCCGGGCCGAAACCGAAGAATGTGGCCCTCGCCTCCGGCGGAGCGAAGGCGACCTCGGATGGCGACTACTCGCAAGCCCCGGCGCTCCACCGGCTCGCGCACCTGATCGACGGTCAGTACGGCAACGGCCGCAGTTGGATTTCGAACCGAGTCGGTCGCGGCACCGTGACGGTGGAACTGCCGGAGGCTGCGAGTATCGACCGCATCGTCTGGGGTCGGGATCGCGAAGGGAAGTACCTCGACCGAACACCGACGCGCTACCGCATCGAAGTCTCGCTCGATGGCGAAGCCTGGCAAGCTGTGGCATCGTCGGACGATCGCTTACCCTTCGGATCGAAAGCGAATGTGATCCCGTCTGGACTCGCCGACACGGAGCGCAAACGCTGGCAGAAACTGACGGCCGACATCGCGACGACCCGCACGGCAGTGGCCGGAACGATGGCGTCTGACATGGCTTACATCGGTCGATTCGGCACGTCCGAAACGATTCATCGCCTGCACCGGGGTGACCCGATGGCTCCGAAAGAAGTCGTCGGCCCCGGCGTCATCTCGGAGATCGGCCCGAAGCTCGCGATTCCCGAAAAGGCGAGCGAACCGGAACGCCGCGCAGCTCTGGCGAAGTGGATCGTCGATCAGGCGAATCCGCTGGCGGCGCGGGTGATTGTCAATCGGCTTTGGCAGCACCACTTCGGCCGGGGTCTCGTGGAGACGCCGAGCGACTTCGGCCGCAACGGCGGCAAACCGAGCCACCCCGCACTGCTCGATTGGCTCGCGGCCGAGTTGGTGAAACCGAGCGGCGATGCGAAACACTGGGCGATGAAGACTCTCCACCGGCTGATGGTGACCTCCGAAACCTACAAGCAATCCTCCGCCTCAACGCGTGAGGGATTGGCGAAGGATGCCCAATCGAAGCTGCTTTGGCGCTATCCCCCGAGTCGGCTCGATGCCGAGGCCATCCGCGATTCGGTGCTCTTCGTATCGGGCAAGCTCGATCTCGCCGCGGCGGGCGGGCCGGGCTTCGACCTGTTCGAGCCGAACGGGAATTACGTCCGCGTCTTCACGCCGAAGAAGGCGTTCGGCCCGGCCGAGTTCCGGCGGATGATCTACCAGACGAAGCACCGGATGCAGCTCGATGACACTTTCGGTGCCTTCGATTGCCCCGACGGCGGCCAGATCACGCCGAAGCGCAATACCTCCACTACGCCCCTGCAATCGCTCAACCTGCTGAATGCCCCGTTCCTCGTGGAGCAATCCAAATTCTTCTCCGACCGCGCCGCGGCCGACGCCGGGAGGGCACCGGATGCTCAGGTGCGGCGCGTGTTCGCGGTGGCGTTCCAGCGGTCGCCCTCGGCGAAGGAATTGGATCGGGCATTGAAACTGGTGAAGGAGCACGGGTTGCCCGCGCTCTGCCGGGCCGTGCTCAATGCGAATGAGTTTTTGATGGTGGAGTGAGGAAGTGAGCGATCCGGGAAGTCATCCCGGCGAGCCGGTTGCGTGAGCAGCCG
>JAYVTJ010000723.1:0-2287 GCA_043774415.1 Fimbriiglobus sp.
CCCGCCGTTGCCCGATTGCCACACGGCGGGTTCCGAAGACTCCACCCGCCCTACGTTGGACGTCTCGAATCGAGTGCCCCATGATCGAATGCCGCGACCTCACGAAGAAATACGGCGACCTCTACGCCCTCGACCGGCTCACGCTGAAGCTCGACAAGGGCGACGTCTTCGGCTTCATCGGGCCCAACGGCGCCGGCAAGACCACGACCATGCGCATCCTCGCGACGCTGCTCAACCCGAGCTGGGGCGAGGCGAGCGTCTGCGGGTACAGCATCTACACGGGGTCGAAGGAGATCCGCCGCAGCATTGGCTACATGCCCGACTTCTTCGGCGTCTACGACGACATGAAGGTGACCGAGTATCTGGAATTCTTCGCCGCGGCCTACCGCATCAAGGGGGCCGACCGCCGCAAGAAGTGCGACCAGGTACTCGAACTCGTCGACCTCGGCTACAAGCGCGATGCGCTCGTCACGAGCCTGAGCCGCGGGATGACGCAGCGCCTCGGCTTGGCCCGCGTACTCCTCCACGAACCGCAGGTGCTGCTGCTCGATGAACCGGCCTCGGGCCTCGACCCGCGCGCCCGGATCGAAATGCGCGAGCTCATCAAGGAGCTGCGCGGGATGAACAAGACGATCATGGTGTCGTCGCACATCCTCCCGGAACTCGCCGACATCTGCAACAAGATCGGCATCATCGAGCGCGGCAAGCTCATCTTCAACGGCACCGTGGACGAGGCCATCGCCAAAGTGCGCACGAAGCGCATCTACATCGTCTCCGTCGGCCCGGAGATGAACGAAGTCGCGGCGAAGAAGCTCTCGCAGTGCATCGAAGTGGAATCGGTCGAAGTGACGAAGGAAGCCGCGACGATCCGCGTGACGCTGAAGGACGGCGAAGGGGACGGCTGCTTCATCCCGGAGGCGCTGCTCGCGGAGAAGTTCAAACTGCGCGCTTTCAACGAGGAGCAGATCAACCTCGAAGACGTGTTCATGGGCATCACGAAGGGCATCACGAACTGATGCCGGAACCGGCGAGCGACGCGGCGTAAGCCCGCCGTGCAAGTTTCGCGACCACGGCGGGCTTACGCTGCGCCGCTCGCTGGCGCAATCAATTCCCGAGCAGTCCAACTATGGCCCAGCGCTTCATCTGCGGGAATTGCGGCGGAAAGGCGACCGTGCCGCCGGGGTACGCGAAGGCCAAGCTGCGCTGCGAACACTGCGGCTACTACGCCGAAGTGCCCCCCGAGATGCGCGCCTCGCCGGACGCGGTGCCCGAACCCGAAACCCCCTTCGACGAGCCGAGCAAGCCCGCCGTGCGTTCGCGCGGCGTACCGGACTTCGCCGAGGAGGAAGCGCCCTCTCCCATCGTCGCGAAGCGGGCGCCGGCCAAGCCGCTCACGGCGAAGCCGCAGCGCGATCCGCGCGACCACCGGCCCGAATTCGAGGAGCAGATCGGCGTCGGCCTCCCGCTGCTCGAAGGCGATGAGATCGAGCACGACGGCCCGCTCACGACGCCCTACGCCGTGCCCGGCATCGGCCTCAAGCAGTGCCTCGAGTGCCGGGGGGATCTCCCGCTCGATGCCACCTTCTGCGTCCACTGCGGCTGGGAACTCGTCGGCAAGAGGAAGCTCAAATCGCAGCGCGAGTTCACCGAGATCGACGAGACCTTCCACGAGGGCTGGCCCTTCGCATTGCGGTTGCAGATCTTCATCGCACTCCAGTTCGTCAACCTGTTCCTGCTCATCCTCGGCACGATCGCCACCGGGCAATCGTTCGCGGACGTGGGCCACATCGGCACGACGCTCTTCATGAACCTGATCAACGTCGGCCTCCAGGCGTTCATCCTCGGCAGCTTCGAGACGCTCCGGGTGACGCGCGATCCGAAGGGCCGCTGCACGCTGCTGAAGACGCGCCGCTACATGTTCATCCCGGTGGCGCCGTTCAAGATCGACTGGAAGCGCAGCTCCGGCATCGGCATCATGGCCACGCACGATCCGGGCTACGTCGTCTACCTCATCGGCCTCTACCTGCTGATGATGGGCTGCCTGCCGGGCATCCTCTTCTACCTCATCGTGATCCGCCCGGAGCGCTTCAACGCCGCGCTCTGCAACGAGTACGGCGGCTCGGACGACGTGATCCTCCACTGCAAGAACCGCGAGCATGCCGAGGCCGTGACGCGCGCCATCGCCGGAGCGAGCGGCCTCCGCTGGCACAACATTTTGTGATCCGTAGGATTTCGTAGGGCGTGGTCGAGTCGGCGAGACCCGCCGTTCCCAATCTTGACGGCGGGT
>JAYVTJ010000724.1:0-3806 GCA_043774415.1 Fimbriiglobus sp.
GGAATCGCCGCGTAAACGACGCGGGGGAGAGATTACACCCTATCCGGATGACGACGCACCGACGTGCCATTTCAACGGTTTTCGATTCCGACCGTCAGATATCGACTTGCGGTCATTCAGACACCAAATCACACTCTTTCACACACCGTCATCCAGACTCACGAACACCATCGCTGCCTTCCAACCGGTACTGCCAGGGATCGTTCCGGAGGCCACGGCCTTCCCGTCGGACGAGCTTGCGGGCGTGGGCGCGATGGAGCCAGGCGTAGAGCGTACTCAGCGCCGGCTTGGGCGAATCTTCCGGCCAGAGCGCCGCGATCTCCCGCTGCGACACCGCCTCCTCGAAGCCCTCTAAAATACTCCGCACCGTCTGCCAGTTCTCGTCGAAGGCGTGATCGCGCGGATCGGCGACCACCGCGAACGCACCGGTCTCCGGGTTCCATTCGTAAGTCAGCCGCGCGGGGGACGTCGGCCGGCGGGACTGCGTGAGGAGAATCCGCCGGTTGGCATCCGCGTTCGCCGTGCCGACGCGTTCCAGTTCGATAGAGGTGTCGACGAAGCCGAGGAGGGCGCCGGTCCCGCGCGCGGAACTGCCGGGCGAGGACATCTCCTTCCGGGGATGGTGCACCAGCAGCACGGAAACGCCGGAGTCCGTCAGCTTTTGCAGCATGCGGAGGATCACCATCAGCGAAGCCGCGTCGGACTCGGCGCCGGCGGGCAGCAGCGGAGCGAGGGGATCGATGACGAACAGATCGACCCGCTTTTTCCGGCCACCGTCCACCGCGCGGTCGATCAGTTGCTTCCAGTCGTTCAGCTCGGGCTGGCCGAAAAAAGGCCGCGACAGGAGACCGACATGCTCGTCCATCGGGTAGAGGAGCCGCCGTTCGGCCCACTGCTGCTGCGATTCTTCCGAGACATAAAAAACTCGTGCGGGTCGAGTGGCGCGTCCGAGAAAAGGCGTTCCGGTACCGAGGTGCTGGAGGAGCCCGGCGAGCAGGGTCGTTTTGCCCGATTTCCACCGGCTCGTCAGAAGGGTGATATCGCCCTTCGCGAGGTAACCATCCCAGAGCCAATCCCGCGGGGGGCCAATGAAATCGGCGGTGACGTCCGCCATCAAAATCGGATCCAACGTGTTGATGGGCATGGCACGTACCGAAAGTCCGAGTTTGATTTCGATGGGGGGAGTCCCCCGGTTTCCGTCGAAATCAAAATCAAAGTACCGGATGCGCCGCAGCTGAGAAATGTCGGTTGTCGTCTTCGATCCGGAATATCCGATCCCCTCCCGCCATCCTCAATTCCCCGGTGCTGTAATAGTCCGCACGTTGCACGGTCGTTTCAAGAACAGGCCTGTTCCGTTCTCCTTCCGCAGTCCGATTCCCGCCGCGCGTGAAAAGCGCGACCCGCGCGTTGACACCGGCGCCCGGTGACCTACGGTTGCGTGCCGATCCGCCCGCTATTCCGACTGCCGCCTATCCTCCAGGATGACGACCGATGGTGACCAACGACTTGGGTGCGTGCGAGTGGTTCGTCTGGGATCTGCGGCGCAGCTCGCTGATCGACCGCGGCCAGCTCGATCAGCTCGTCAGCGACTTCCTGAAGCGCAACCCGCGGGCCGAAGCCCCCGCCCTCGCCGAGTACCTCGTGCAGCAGGGGACGCTGACCGCGTTCCAATCCGAGCGCATCCTCAACGGCAAGTCGGCCGGGCTCGTGCTCGGGCCGTACGTCCTCCTCGACGCCATCGGCCAGGGGAGCATGGGCCAAGTCTTCAAAGCCAACTCGAAGAACGACGCCAACCTCTACGCCATCAAGGTGCTGCCGCGCCGCAGCATGTGGAACGTCCGCCTCGCCCGCCGGCAGGTGCGCTCGTTCGGCCAATTCAGCCACGCGGCCGTGGTTCCCTTCGTCGATGTCGGCACCGCCGGCGGCCTGCACTACCTCGTCTGGCCGCTCGTGGACGGCGACACCCTCGAAACCCTCGTCCAGAAGCACGGCCGGCTCGGCGCCCAGCAGACGGCCGTCGTCGGCGCCCAGGTGGCGCAGGGGATGCACGCCGCCCACCACAACAGCATCTTCCACGGCCTCGTGAAGCCTTCGAACATCATGGTCGGCAGCGACGACCAGGCCCGCATCCTCGACTTCGGTATCGGCAGCCTGCTCGTCGAGAACGACGGCGAATCGCTCGTCGACACGATGTCCACGGCCAATACGCTCACGAGCGGACTCGACTGCACCAGCCCCGAAAGCGTGATGGATCCGACGAACCGGACGCCGGCCGGGGATCAGTACAGCCTCGGCTGCACGCTCTACTACTGCCTCACGGGCCGCGTGCCGTTCCCCGAGGGGAGCGCCGTCGAAAAGATGATGGCGCACCAGTCGAAGGAACCGGCGGCGATCCGCACCTTCGCCCCCGATTGCCCCGACGGCCTCGAACGCGTGATCGCCCGGCTCATGGCCAAGAAGCCCGACGACCGCTTCCACGGCATGGACGAAGTGGTCGAAGCGCTGGAACCGTACCTCGGCGAGACCTCGGCCGCGATGATCGAAGAGCACGCGATGGCCGCGACCGGCTCGTCGGGTCGGCAGAACGGACTGAGCAACCGCAGCGGCGAACGCCCCGGCTTCCCCACTTCGGCCCGCAGCGGCGAGCGGCCCAGCTACGGCCCACTCCCCCCGAGCAGCAACCGCGGCGGCTTCCCGCCTCAGACGCCGGTGCCGGTCGGACCGCCTCCGCGCACGGGTCGCAGCGGCGAGCGCCCGAATTTCTTCTCGGCACCACCGGCTCCCGCCGTCGCCCCGCCGAAGCCGGTCGCTCCGGCACGGGCTCCGCTGCCGCCGCCGCGCGGGATGCCGAACCGCGCCGCGCTCCAGCAGCCGCAGCTGGTTCAAGAGGACGAAGTGCCGCTGACGGCCGTCGGCGCCGTGCCGACGCAAGCGCCCGCCCGGCTCTCGTCGGGTTGGACCACCGGTCAACCGCTGGAGCGCAAGAAGCCGGTCTTCGGCACGCTGGGCATCGGCGCCGCCGCCCTCACCCTCGCGGGCCTGGTCTACCTCGGCGTGAAACTGCTCGTGCTCAACCCGCACTGATCGCAAGTCTGTAAACTTCCGTCTGCCGTCTGATGTCTCCTCTCTGATTTCCCGAAAATCAGACGGCAGACATCAGTTCGGCGCATCACTCGACGATGTTCAGCGGCGCGGCGACCGCGAAGACGATGTAGCGCCCGTGGCCACCATTCGACCGGAAGACCGCCCGGCGGTTGTCGTACGGGAAGACTTGAACCCACTTCAGCTCGCTGCCCCGGACGAACACGGGCATCTCCGGCATGAGGTCATCGGCGCTGCGAGGGGGCCGGTACGCCACCGGGCGATCGCGGCGCTCGTACTCCACATACGCGGCCCATTCCAAATCGGTCACGACGAAGCGCACGTCCGGGTTCGCCTGAAGTTCCGTCAGGATCTTGTGCGCGGCGTCCGGCCCGATGTTCTCGGCGTTGTGCACGTGCATGAAGCGCAGCCCCGGCTTGACCCCCAAGCTCAAGTAGAGCGGGTGGACGGCCTCGTCCCAGCAGACGAGTTCGCGGTCCTTTACGCCACGCCCGCGCAGGTACGCCTCCACTTCGCCGAGTTCTTCCCAGTTCGTCGTGGCGACGTGCCCGTGCATCTTCTTCAGCGAGTCCTTCAGCCGCGCCGCATCCTGTCCTCGCGCCGGGGTCGTGAGCGAAGCGAGCCACTTGCCGGCATAGCCCGGTTCGCTCAGCGGGTGCCGGTAGTCGTACTCGAGCCGGTCGTAGCTGAAGGTGCTGCTGCCG
>JAYVTJ010000725.1:0-3716 GCA_043774415.1 Fimbriiglobus sp.
CCTCCTGGCGAGTGTCGCCTTCTTCGCGGCGGCGGCGCCGGTGCCGATCGAGATCAAGGCGCCCGAACTGATCGTCACCGGCGGCTTCGAAGAGGGCCCCGACGTGGAGGTCTACGTCTCGCTCGATGAAAAATCGACCGCGATGAAGGGCTGGACCGTGACGCGCGGACAGATCGATTACCTCGGCACGCATTGGAAGCACGCCGAGGGCAAGCGCAGCCTCGATCTCCACGGCTCGCCCGGCTTCGGCGGAGTGAAGCAGACGATCAAGACCGAGAAGGGCAAGACGTACCGCGTCACCTTCCAGATGGCGGGCAACCCCGGCGTGGCCACGAAGCTGATGACGCTCGAAGTGTTCGCGAACAAGGCCTCGAAGAAGTTCGACTTCGACTGCACCGACAAGTCGATCGAAGAGATGGGCTGGATCAAGAAGACATGGGACTTCAAAGCCGATGCCGACGAGACCGTCCTCGAGATCGCCACGGCGATGAAAACCGAAGCGTTCGCGGGGCCGGCCCTCGACGATGTGTCCGTCAAGCTCCTGAAATGACAACCCGATGTCACCCGCACTCACCTTCCCGCCGACGGCGCGCCTCAAAACACCGGCCGAGTTCAAGGCCGTGTACGACCGCAAGCGCTCCGTCAGCGATGCGCTCCTCGTGATCTACGTCAAAGAGAACGACCTCGGCCAGACCCGCGTAGGCCTGTCGGTGTCGAAGAAGATCGGCAACGCCGTGGCGCGTAACCGCTGCAAGCGCCTCTTCCGCGAAGCCTTCCGCCTGAGCCAGCACGACCTCCCCGCCGGCGTCGATTTTATCATGATCCCGCGGAATGTGAGCCGCGAACCGACGGTGCCCGAACTGCGCGAATCGCTGTTGAAACTCGTGTGCGATGCGGCCTGCAAACTGACCCCGAGGCCGGCATGATCCGCTGGCTCTACCGCTGGCCGGCGGTCGCGCTCACCGAAGGCATCACCCTGTTCGTGCGCGGCTACCAGTACCTCATCCGGCCGCTGCTGCCGCCCGTCTGCCGGTTCCAGCCGGGGTGCAGCGAGTACATGATCCTCGCCTGTCGCAAGTACGGTCCGATCGTCGGTGCGGCCAAGGGCACCTGGCGCATCTGCCGGTGCAACCCCCTCTTCACCGGCGGATATGACCCGCCGTGACCGCCCCCCGATTGCACCACACGCCGAAGGAGGCTTTCGGCACCCGCGTCCGCGAATCGGTCGTCCTCGGAGGGCGCGAGTTCCTGCTGGACCGCCCCGAGCGGCTCGACCTCGTCTTCGATCACCCGCAGGTCCGCGCGGCCTACGACAGCGATTGCTACATCCCCTTCTGGTGCGATCTCTGGCCGGCGGCGCAGATGCTGGCGCGCGAAATTCTCGACGAGCCGTGGGACCTGCCCCGGCAGAGCCACGCGCTGGAAATCGGCTGCGGCTTGGGCCTCAGCGGCATCGTCGCGCTGTCGCGCGGGTTGCAGGTGACCTTCTCCGACATCGACTTGGGCGCCTGCCAACTCGCCGCGGACAACGCCGCGCTCAACGGCTTCCCGGACGCGGCGATCCTCGCCCTCGACTTCCGCGCGCCGCCGCGAAACCTGTCGTTCCCCGTGATATTCGGGGCCGATGTGCTCTACGAAGACTTCATGACGGAAGCCGCGGCGCAGTTCCTCATCGCGCACCTGCCAGCGGATGGACTCGCGCTGATCGCCGATCCGGATCGCGTCTCGGCTCGGCCCTTCCGCAGCATGCTGGAACGCGCGAGGATGACGGTGAAGCTGAAGCCGAAGAAGGTCGGCCCGCACGGGAGCAAAACGAAGGGCGTGGTCTACCGCATCACGCGCGAAACACGCTGATCGGAATTCGTGAAGTTTCTTTCACACTTCTGCTTTCGGATGGGTAGACTCTCCCCAATCTCTCATCTTGTTTTCACTTCATTCGGAGCCGAACAATGTCGATTCGGAGTTTGTTCCCGACTCTCGTCCTGCTAATTCCCCTCGCCGGATTCTCCGCCGCCGATGAGCCCGTGAAGAAGCCCGACGACCCGAAGACGAAAGCCGTCGAAGCCGACCTGACCGGCTACAAGTCGGTGAAGGACGCCAAAGTTGCCGATCCCAAGATGTTCAAGAACGTTCCGACGGCGAAACCGACCAGCCCGGGATACTTGGGTGTGGAAATCGTCGAAGGGATGATGGGATTCCCGTTCGTCGGCGAAGTGGCCCCCGGTTCCCCGGCGGAGGCGGCCGGGTTGAAGAATGGCGACTCCATCAAATCGATCAACGGGCGAACGAGAAAGGAGCGGGGCTACGACTTGGGCGTGGGGGAAGCGCGGAATGAATTCCGCGCGGCGGTGGCGGATGAACCGATCAAGATCGAAGTCGTTCGCGACAAGAAGAGCCTGACGATCACCGTCACCCCGCGACCCACCAGCAAGCCGATGACGAACACCGTCACGCCGCCGGCAACGCGGGCCGTCATGGGCGTCATGTCCGGCGATCTAAAGAAGACCGGTGGCGTGGAAATCACCGATGTCACCACCGGCGGCGGAGCGGAGAAAGCCGGCGTGAAGACGGGCGACATCATCCTCAGCATCGACGAGAAGAAGATCGACGAGACGTCGGGCCTGCGCGACCTGCTCGCCACGAAGAAGGCCGGCGACCTCATCAAAATCGCCATCAAGCGTGGCGATAAAGACCTCGAACTCCGCGTGACGCTGCAAGGGGACAACGCCGGGTCGGGCCGACCGCCCGGCGGTGCCGGAGGCTGGGACGAGCGCCTGCCGGGCGCCTGGAAGCGCAAGGACTACAAGCTCGCCGTCATCGGCGTCGAGTATCCGGACCAGAAGCACAGCGAATCGGTGAAGGACAAGGACTGGGAAGAATCGCTCTTCAGCTTCGGCAAATACACCGAGAAGAGCGCCACCGGTCAGAAGGTCTATGGCAGCATGGCCGACTACTACAAGGAGATTTCCTGCGGCACGCTCAAGGTCGAAGGGAAGTTCGCGGGGTGGGTCGAGGTAAGCAAGAAGCGCATCGAGTACAGCACCGGCAGCGGCACCAGCAACCGCGAGAAGTCGAGCCTGCTGTCCGAAGCGATGGATAAGCTCCTCGCGAAGGATAAAGACGCCCTCAACGATATCGACGGCGTCTTCTTCCTCTATGCGGGCGGTCGGATCAACGGCACGACGCGAGGCAGTCTCTACTGGCCGCACCGCGCCAGCGTGCAGCACAACGGCAAGCGCTGGCCCTACTTCATCGTCCAAGAGGGCGGCGACCGGATGACTGACATCAGCGTCTTCTGCCACGAGTTCGGCCACATGCTCGGCCTGCCCGACCTTTACGCCCGCCCCGAAGTCCCCGGCATGGAGGGCGTCGGCATCTGGTGCGCGATGGCCAATCAACTGCCGAACGGTCGACCGCAGCACTTCTCGGCGTGGAGCAAGGAGCAACTCGGCTGGATCAAGCCGACGATGATCGACCCGCGCGCAAAGCAAAAGCTCATCCTCTCGCCCATCGAAGAGAGCAGCGGCAAGTGCTTCAAAGTGCCGATCAAGGCGGACGGGAGCGAGTATCTACTTCTCGAGAATCGGCAGAAGAAGGGCTTCGACAAAGAGCTTCCGGCCGAGGGGCTGCTGATCTGGCGCGTGAAGCCGGGGAACAACACGCAGAAGGTCTTCCTCGAAGAATCGCACGGCGTCGAAGGGCCGGCCGGGCCGCGC
>JAYVTJ010000726.1:0-5008 GCA_043774415.1 Fimbriiglobus sp.
TTCTGCGGGAAGCTGTAAGAGACATTCGTGTTCACGAGCTTCGCCCACGCCGACTGCTCGATGTACGAACCGATGTAGCCGTACCAGGTCATGTCGTTGCACCAGGTGCTCGGCCAGCTCCCGTCGTAGGCCGGCGGCTGCTGGTCGGTCCACGAGCGGGCGCCGGGGGCGAAGGCGCCTTCGGTGTCGTGGCGGTTGTGCATGCCGAGGGCGAGCTGCTTCAAGTTGTTGCTGCACTTCATGCGCGCGGCCGCTTCGCGAACCTTCTGGACCGCGGGCAGCAGCAGCCCGATGAGGATCGCGATGATGGCGATGACGACGAGGAGTTCGATGAGCGTGAACCCGCGCCGCGACGGACGGACCATGGCCTTCTCCGGGAGAGAGGAGAGAATGGGGAAAATTAATAGTAACCGAAGGTTCGGAAGCGACAACCGGATTCTCGGCGCAGGTGGCGCGGCGCGGGAATTGCGAATCCGCAGTTCATGGTCGGCTTTCACCGCAATTCTTGCGGTGGATTCTTCGGCCTATTCTCCCCGAGAGTGCAACGATGACCCGCTTCAAACTGGCCGGATCGTGGACGCTGGCCCTCGCCCTGATCGCGCTTTTGGCAATCACCCCCGCAGCCCGCACGGCGGAACCGAAGGCGGAACCCGCCAAAATCGAGCACAGCGAACACGACGCGATGATGATGAGCTGCGCCAAAGCCTGCTCCGACTGCCAGCGGATGTGCGACATGTGCGCCACGCACTGCTCCCACATGCTCGCGGAGGCCAAAAAGGACCATTCCAAGACCCTCGCGACCTGCTTGGACTGCGCGACGATCTGCGCCGCCGCCTCCCAAGTCGTCGCCCGCGGCGGGCCGTTCTCTCACATGGTTTGTCTCGCCTGCGCCGACTGCTGCGCGAAGTGCGCCAAGGCCTGCGAGAATCATCCGGACGACAAGCACATGAAGATGTGCGCCGAGGAGTGTCGCAAGTGCGAAAAGGCATGCGCCGAGATGGTGAAGCACATGGGCGGCAAGTGAGTTCCGCTCTCTGAGCAGAAGCATTCTCAACAACGGCAAAAAGCCACCCGAGTTGTCTCGGGTGGCTTTTCCGTTGTCCGACCGTCGGCTCACCAGCGGATGATGGCGCCGAGGGTGGCGGTGAACAGGTTCCGGTCGCCTTGGAAGGGGCCGGGGTTCGTGTTGCCCGCGTTGTAGTCGTAGCGCACTTCCGGCATGACGTACAACCACGGAGCCGGCTTCCAAGTCACGCCGGCGGTGACGGCGGTGTAGAGGCCGTTGGCGCCGGTGCGGTAGCCCTGGGCGTCGTTGAAGACTTCGGCACGGCTCTTGAGCTGGATCTTGTCGTTCAAATCGTAGAAGAGGTAGTTGGCGAGGCCGTACCAGTTGGCGAAGCCGACGCCCGGGATGTTGTTCTCGTGCGAGTACGTCGCATCGGCGACGTAGGTCAGCTTGTCGTTGATCTTGTGCGTGAGCTGGAGGTTGTAGACGTTGTAGTAGTTGTAGTTGTGGCCGACGTCGAACGACGGATCTGTGATCGACACGTTCAACAGCACGCTATTCTTGCCTTCTTTGGGAGCCCACTTCAACTGGCCGATGTACGTGGCGCGGGCGGTATCGCCGAAGAAGTTATCGTTGCCGAGCACGATCCCGTTCGCCATCGACCAGTCGTCGTTGAGCGCGGTCAGCGCGTTGATCCCGGTATGCGTGAACGGGTTGTACTGGAAGACGTACGAGCGCGAGACGAACGGGTTCGTGATGCCCTGCACCGTTTCGTACTCGCAGTGCGTCGCGAACTTCCCGACGCGGAGGGTCGTCCCCTGGCTGCCGAGGCCCGGCAGATAGAAGTCGCCGTAGGCTTGGAAGAGGTCGATGCCGTAGGTCTGGCCCCGCGCCAGTTGATCGGTGAGCAGATTGCGCGACACCGTCGTGCGGTAGTCGGTGCCCGGCAGGATCAGGTCGACGGCTCCGCCGATCTGGAATTCCTTCTTGCTGGTGTCGATGCTCTTTTCGACGTGCAGCCAGTTCTGGTTCAGCGAGAAGTCGCGGGCGCGATCGATGAACGGCACCGGCAGGTTGCTGTTCGGAGCCGAACCCGTGCTGTAGCTCCCCTGCGTCCAGCCGTAGATCTTCCAGCCGTTGCCGGCGAGCGTCTGCCCGGCCGGGCTGCTCTCGAGCAGCTTCTGGACGAAGAACTTGTCTTCGGGCTTCTTCTCTTCTTCGGCTTTGGGCTCTTCCGCTTTCGGGGCTTCCGCGGCCGGCGCGGCCGGGGTCATCGGCATCGGCACGGGAACCGGCAGAGCGGCCGGGGCTTGGGCGCGGACGGTGACGGTCGAGCCGACCGGCGATTCGGCCGAGCCGACTTTGACGATGGGGGCTTGTCCGAACGCGAAGGCGCCCGTCAGGAGCATGCCCGAAAGCGTGAGACCGGAAATCCGTTTCATGGGGCGATTCCTTCCGAGGATAGCGGCTGGCAGAGAGAGGTACCCCGTAATTCCGTTTCCGAGGATGCTGACTGTTTCGGATGCGCGGCTGCGACCGTACCAGCGGGACTGATCGATTTGCCGGGGCGGTTTGTCCGAGGGCCCGATCCAATCGGGAAATCCCGCGCACCCGCACTTTCCGCCGGGATCGCCCGGATTCCACTGCAGTTCGACTCAAGTCTTTCCGCGACCTCCGCCATTCGTCTATCAGTTCGATGCGGAGATCGCGCGCAGATTGACACTGGGTGTTCTGGATAAACTGCGGCGTCCGCATATGACGAATGACTGTCGATGAATTCGGAGTCGGTGCGATCCCGCCCACTTCCGACTCCGCTCCGGCCGCGAAAATGTCGATTTGAGAAGTGCGGAGTCGGCAACTCGGAGTCTCGGCAAGAAGGTTGGGCCATGCAAACAGTCCTCGGTCCGTCGGCGGCGCCGGCGATCCCGAACCGGTTGCCCGTCACGCGGGGGCGGCTCCTCGATTTTCCGGACGACCCCGCCGCGTGCATGCGCGCGCTCCACCGCGAGCACGGCGAGATCGCCGCGCTCGAGGAGGGCAATCAGCGCTTGGTGTTCGCCTTCGGCGCCCGCTACAACCACGCCGTCCTCAGCGATCCGCAGACGTTCCACTCCCGCTTCTTCCCGATCCGCGGCTCCCGCAACTCCGCGCAGCGCCGGCTCACGTCGGGCCTCCTCAATATGAACGGCGACGAGCACAAGCGCCATCGCCGGATGGTCGCGGCCCCGTTCCAGCGCAGTTCCATCGCGAACTACCAGGAGGGCATCGTCGATCTCGCCAAGGCGATGGTCTGGGAGTGGAAGGCCGGCGAAGTCCGGAACATCTCCCGCGATATGAACGAGTACATGCTCCGCGTCACGAGCAGCCTGCTCTTCGGTTTCGATCACCACGACCTCTCGTACGAGATCGGCCACGCGACCGAGCGCTGGGTGGCGATGAACCACAGCGTCGGCATGGGCGCGTTCGTGGCCGACGGGCGGACGTCCGAAGCGTACATGGAACTGCTCGACTGCGCCGACGAACTCGAGTCGCTCATCCGCCGCATGATCGAAGTGCGCCGCTCGACCCCCGCGGGGAACGACGTCCTCTCGCTGCTGCTGCAAGCGCGCGATGAAAACGGCGACGGCATGACCGACGGCGAACTCATCGGCCAGGCGGCCGTGCTGTTCGGCGCCGCCCACCTCACGACCGCGCACACCCTGACGTGGGCGCTCTTCCTGCTCTCGCAGCACCCGCGCGCCGCCGCGGATTTGGTGGCCGAGTTGAAGGGCACTTTGCACGATGCGGCTCCGAAGCCCGAACAGCTCGACCAATTGCCGCTGCTCGGCCGCATTCTGAAGGAGAGCATGCGGGTACTCTCGGCGTCGGCCTACTCGCAGCGCGTCGCGGCCGAGGATGTGCAGCTCGGGCCGTTCGCCCTCCGCAAGGGCGAGGTGGTCGTCTTCAGTCCGTTCGTCACGCACCACATGGCCGAGTTGTACGACCGGCCCGACCGCTTCCTGCCGCAGCGCTGGGAGACGCTCGCCCCGGGACCGTACTCGTACATCCCGTTCGCGTCCGGCCCGCGCCTCTGCCTCGGCTCGGCGCTGGCCATGATGACGATCAAGACGACGCTGCCGATCATCCTCCAGCGCTTCCGGCTGAGCGTCGTGCCCGGTTCGCGGATCGATGCGCGCGTGATCGCCACGATGCTCGCCCCGACCTCCGGGATGCCGATGAACGTCACGTCCGCGTCGGGCCACTTCTCTGCCCCCGCCGTGGAAGGGAGCATCCACGACCTCGTCGATCTCCACAGCGGGGAAGACGTGAGCGAGAGCGCCAGCCGCGCGGCGTGACGGTAGCGGTTCTCCCACCTCCCGCTGCCGTGCGGCTCGCTTTCGCCCGACTTCCGCTCCGCGCGCACGCCCCTTGCCGCCGAAGGTAAGATGTTGGGAAGACCCCTCCCCCGTGCAGGATGCCGGCCCCGTGAACGCGGATGCGCTCGACCTGTCGTCACCGGAGATCGCGCTCGAACCGGCACCGCCGCCGCCGCCCCGGCGCGGACTGATCGCTGCCATCGGTGAAAACTTCGAAGGGCTCGGCGACTGGTCGCTCTTCTCGCTGCGGGCCATCGCGGGCATCGGCACCCGGCACATGAAGCGGCGCGAACTTCTCCGCGTCTGCGTCGAGGTGGGCGTCGGCAGCGTCTGGGTCGTCGGCGTCACCGGGCTGTTCATCGGCATGGTGCTCGCGGTGCAGACCTACACCCAGTTCCACATGATCGGCCTCGACACCTCGCTCGGCGCCGTCATCCACATGTCGGTGGTGCGCGAACTCGGGCCGGTGCTCGCGGCCGTGATGCTCGCCGGCCGCGTCGGCACCGCCATGGCCGCGCAGCTCGGCACCATGCGCGTGACGGAGCAGATCGACGCCCTCGTGACGCTTTCTACCAACCCCTATAAATACCTGCTGTTTCCTCGCATTCTTGCGGCGGTACTGATGCTGCCATGCCTCGTCTTTGTT
>JAYVTJ010000727.1:0-6738 GCA_043774415.1 Fimbriiglobus sp.
CATCGTGCGAAGGAAGACCCGCCCATGCTGATCGTGATGCGTTCGGATGCCACCCCTGCCCAAATCGAACGCGTGGTGAGCGCCATCGCGGCCCAGGGCCTGACGCCCCACCCTCTGCCGGGAGCCACCCGCACCGCCATCGGCATGACCGGGAACACCGGTTCGGTGGATCGGACCCTCTTTGAAGTTCTGCCCGGCGTCGAGGACGCCATCCGCGTGACCAAGCCCTACAAACTCGCAAGCCGCGAGATGAAAAAAGACTCTACGACCATCCGCTTCGGCGATGTCGAGATCGGGCCGAAGACCTTCGCGATGATTGCCGGGCCGTGCAGCGTCGAAGACGAATCGATCATCATGCAGACGGCCGAGCACCTCATGGGCCGGGGCATATCTTTCCTGCGCGCCGGGGCGTTCAAACCGCGGACGAGCCCGTACAGCTTCCAGGGGATGGGCCTCGACGGACTGAAGATCCTGGCGAAGGCCCGCGCGAAGACCGGCATCCGCATCGTTACGGAACTCATGGACACCGAGCATGCTGCGGCCGTCGAGGAAGCGTCCGACATCATCCAGATCGGCACGCGGAACATGCAGAACTTCTCGTTGCTCAAGCGGGTCGGCCAGTGCCGCAAGCCGGTGCTGCTGAAGCGCGGCATGAGCGCGACGCTCGAAGAGTGGCTGATGGCGGCCGAGTACATCATGGCCGGCGGGAATTACGACGTGATCCTCTGCGAGCGCGGCGTGCGGACCTTCTCCGACCACAGCCGGAACACGCTCGACCTCTCGGTGGTGCCGCCCGCGAAAGCGCTCAGCCACCTGCCGATCTTCGTCGATCCGAGCCACGGCACCGGCAAGCGGCCGTACGTCCCCGCGATGACGTATGCGTCGATGGCGTCGGGCGCCGACGGGGTGCTGATCGAAGTCCATCCCGATCCGGATCACGCGGTTTCGGACGGCGCGCAGACCATCGACTTCGCGATGCTCGACGAGATGCTCGCGAAGCTGAAGGCGATGGCGGCACTCTTCGGCCGGACGATGGGGTGAGGATGTGCGAAGGCGAGCCGACCTCTTGTTAGCCGGACGCGCCAGCGACGGTGTCCCAACAGTTGTCCGAGACATTCCGCCAAACCGGACGCACCCGTCGCTTGCGCGTCCGGCTAACTAGAGGCCCGCTTTCCGCGAGCGGGGCGGAACTCTGCGAGCTACAATCGTGTCTAATGCAGCACGGGATGTTCGGAGTCGAATCGGAGGCGGTGTCATGCAGCGATCGGTATTCGCGACCTGTCCGGGGTGCAAGGAAGTGCTCCGCATCCCGGCGCAGTGGGCCGACAAGGCCGTGAAGTGCAAGACGTGCGGGGCCGTCGTCCGCGCCACGGGCACGCCCGTCGCCGCCGGCACCGCCCATTCGCCGAACGCCTTCGATTTCGACGGTTCTCCGCCCCAATCGATCACGCCGCCGCCCGTGCCGGCCCCCGCTTCCGAGACGCTTCCGCAAGCGCCCGTCGCACCCCCCGCGTACAGCCCGCCTCCGGCGCCCGCGCCGGGGGGCTATCCCTATCCCGCACCGTCCGGCTATCCGTATCCGATGCCGCCGCAGCAGCCGGGTTATGCCCCGAACCCCTACGGCTATGCGCCGCCGCCGCCCGGCTATCCCGGCGCTCCTCCGGGCTACCCGTATGCTCCGCCGCCCGGTTATCCGGCTCCGCCTCAAGGTTATGCCCCGGCGCCGTACGGCTATCCGCCCCAGCCGCCCGCGTACGCTCCGGCTCCGCTGCCGCTTGCGCCCGCCGAGTCGTTCGCCGATGCGCCGAAGGTCAGCACGAAGCGCCGCTACAAGAAGAGCAACAACACGCTGAAACTCATCGTGATGGGATCCTTCTTCCTAGTCATCGCCGGCGGCGTCGGCGCCGCCGTGATTTTCAAAGACAAATGGGGGCCGATGGTCGGCATCAAGCCGAAGGCTAAGCCGACCGACACCGAATCGACCGCCCCCGGTGCCGCGCCAACGAAAGTCGGATCGGGCCCAGGTGGCACCGCGAACGCTTCAACGCCCTACCCGCGACGGATGCTCTTCGTCGGCATCACGAAGTACCTCTACTGCAACACCCTCAACGGCGGCGTGAACGGCGGAACCAACGGCAACGGCCGCTCGGAATTCGCCGAGGCCGCGAAGCAGCTAGCCTTCCAGTTCCGCGTGCCCACCGACAAGGACAACAACCAGCTCTTCGTGCTCACCGACGCCGACGGCAAGCTCGGTACCGCCGCGGCTCACCGCCCGATGCTGAAGGACGTCGTGCTCGACACCGTGAAGCGCTTCGCCGAGAGCAGCCGGGGGCAGGACCGCGTCGTCTTCTACTTCGGCGGCCACGCCGCGATGAAGGACGGCAAAGCCTACCTCGTGCCGGTTGAAGGGGATTTGAACGAAGTCGAATCGCTGCTGCCGCTCGACGATTACTACGCCGTGCTGAAGGATTGCCCGGCCCAGCAGAAGGTCGCGATCTTCGACGTCTGCCGGGCGAACACCGACGGCAACGTCGTCCGTCCCGGCGGCGATCCGATGTCGGAAGACCTCGAAAAGGCCTTGCTCGCCCCCCCCGCCGGAGCGAACATCCAAGCGATCACGGCGTGCAGTGCGGGACAGAACGCCGCGGAACTCGCGCAGTCCGACGGCGAGCACTTCGCCGGCAGCGCCTTCCTCAATTCGCTCCGCGTTGCGGCGAAGGCGAGCAAGGCCGGGAACAAGGCGGTGAAGCAGGAAGATCCCTTCCCCGTGGCCGTCTGGATCGACGCGACCAAGCCGATCCTCACCGAGTACGTCGGCACGAAGATGAAGGCCCCGGTGCCGAAGGCCGGCGGGGGCGATCCGACCGGAGCCGTCGCGTTCAACGGTGAGGAAGCGCCGGCGAAGCGATTCGAGTTTCCGATGGCCCCGAAGATGGTCGATTCCTCGAAGCTCAAGGATGTCCTCGCGCTGCTCGACCTCAAACCGGTTCACATCAAGAGCGATGCGAAGGCCGGCGAGGATTCGCCCGAAACGGTCTTCCCGTTCCAAGCCGAGGCACTCTCGCCCTACAAGCTCGAAACCCTCGCCGCCGAAATCGAAGACGCGAAAGTTTCGCCCGCGAAGTTCCCGCTGCGGGCCAAGACTGTGAAGGCCCTCGACCTGCTCCGCGAGAAGTGGAGCGGCGGCGAAGGGAAGGGGAAGTTCAACGGCGTCCGCTCGACGTTCGCCGGGGAGGCGAGCGCGAATGTGAAGACCGCCATCAAGGACGAACAGATCCCGCTCGCGGCGATCCTCGACGACCTCGACGAGTTGGTGAAGGACCTCCAGCCGATGCTGGCCGACCTCGAGAAAGAGGAGTCGAAGGCCTGGAGGGCGAGTTTCGTCTACGCCCTCGCCCAGGCGAAATCGCGGCTGTCGTACCTCCACGAAGCCGACTTGGCGCTGGGGAAAGTTGTCACGGACAGCTTGCCGGAGCAGCTCGACAAAGCGCTGGGACTCCAGCTCGTGTCGATGGAGAAGATGCAGAGCAAGAAGGAGTTCCGCAAGTTCGCCGACGAGGCGAAGGAGCTGTACACGACGCTGGCGAAGGAGAACAAGGGGACGCCGTGGGAGGTGCTGGCGAAGCGGGCGCGGGTCGAATCGCTCGGCCTGGAGTGGAAGGCGTACATGCCCCCGAAGGACACCGACGACGACAAGATGGAGATGAAGAAGGACAAGTAGTCCATCTGCGACTGACAACTGTCAACTGATCACTGAGAACTGTTTAGGTCAAAAACAGTTCTCAGTGATCAGTTGACAGTTATCAGTCAGAAGGCACCTCACACATCCTTGCGGCGGAAGCCGATGACCCCGACCAATGCGCCGCACGCGGCGGCGATTAGAAACCCCGCGATCACCTTGCCGATGTGTCCCTCGTCGAAGCTGCCGCGCAGGATCAGCCGCATCTGTGCGAAGACGTAACTCGGCGACGGGAACGGGTCGGGCAGGAACGAGCAGAGCGCGATCGCCCCGTACAGGATCATCCAGAAGACCGTGATGCCGAGGACTGTGCCGTTGGCGAGCGCGCCGATGGTCACGCCCCACGCGATGACGCAGGCCAGCGCCGCGAGCGCCACGGCCGTCGCCGCGATGCCGCCGCTCAGCGTCACGTCCGGGTCGAGAAGGTAGTGGTAGCCGGTGAGGATCGCCGCGGAGAGCAGCGCGAACGTGGCGAGGACGACGGCCGAGCGCGCGTGCCACTTCGCAAGGAAGTACTGGTGCCGGCTGATCCCCCGGCAGAGCACCGCATCGGCGACCGTGGACCGCTCGGAACTCACCGCGCTCACCGAGAGCAGCGCCACGAGCGCGAGGCTGGCGACGGCGACCCCGCGGAGGAGGTCGCCCGTCTGCATCGACGCCGACTGCACGATGCCCGCCTCGTGGTGGATGCCGTACTTGTAGAGACCGTAGCCGGTCGCCGAGAGCAGCGAGAGCAGCACCCAGAGCCGGAAGACCCAACTGCGGGCCGTGGCGCGCAGATCGTTCTGCAGCACGGCCCAGTAGGGCAGCAGCGGGTTGAAGCGGATCCGGGGCGGAGTCGCGGTCGCATCCATGCGGGGCACCTATTCGATGATTCTCCCGAGCGGTCGGCGTGAGCCTTCCGCGGTTCCCGACGTCACACCCGAATAATCCCACGGAAGGCTCACGCCAACCGCTCGGGAAAACGAACGCCTACTCCGGCATCATCGTCGCCATCCACGTGTCCATGCGGGCCTGCATCGTGGCCGGGTCCATGTCTTCCTTGTGCGTGCCGAGCGTCCACTTGTGGCCGGACGGATCGATCACGCTGCCGCAGCGGTCGCCGTAGAACTGATCGGACACCGGCCGATCCACGGTCGCCCCGGCCTCCACAGCCCGCGCGAACGCCGCATCGCAGTCTTCGACGTAGATCATCATCCCCGCGGGCGTGCCGCCGAGGGTGAGGGGACTCTTGTTCCCCCACTCGGGGTTCTCGTCGCCGAACATGAAGGGCGAATCGCCGATCTTCATCTCGGCGTGGGCGATCGCCCCACCCGGCATCGTCAGTTTCAAGACGAGCTTGGCACCGAAGGCCTTCTCGTAAAAGGCGATGGCCGCCTCGCCGCCGCGCACCGTGAGGTACGGCGTCATCGTGTGGTACCCGTCGGGAATCGCTCGGACCGCCATGGCGCCGCTCCGCAAGTGATACTGTTCATATAGTCATAGTGAACAATAACACATATAACTCGGATGTTCAGTAGAAATCGCGAATTTCCTGCAACTCTCCGCTCACGCGGCCTCGGCGTTCTGATACAACCGCGTGAACCCGCGCTGCTCTTCCTTCTCCACCATGTCCAAGTACGCCTGCTCCGTCTGCATCCCGACGCTCCGTACGCTCACGAGCGTCACCTTGTTGTCGGCCATCGTCTGGAAGATCATCGCGAGCACGGCCGTGTTCGGCACGTCGTCCACGAGCTTGAGATCGAGCCGGCGGTGCCGCAGCAGCGCCGCGATCACTTCCTTCATCACGCGGATCTGGCCGACCGTCTTCGCGATCGACTTCTGATCCCCTTCGATGTCGATCTCGTAGTGGTTCTTGCGGATGCGGCCCTTGAGGTCCTGCAAACTGCCGTGGAAGATCAGTTGCCCCTTGTTCAGCACGGCCGCGTGATTGCAGACTTCATCCACATCGGTGAGGTTGTGGCTGCTGAGGATGAGCGTCTTGTCCGCGGCGAGGCGCTTGATGAGTTCGAGCATCGACCGCCGCGCTTCGATGTCGAGGCCGTGCGTCGGTTCGTCCCAGATGAGCAGGTCTGGCTCGTTGATGAGGCTCGCGGCCACGGCGAGGCGGGCCGTCATGCCGGGCGTGAAGTAGGCGATCGGTTCGCCGGCGTGCGGCAGCAGATCGACGGCGCGGATCAGCATCGCGAGCTTCGGCTTCCGCGAATTCGCCGGCATGCCGAAGAGCCGGCCGATGTAATCGAGGTAGACGATGGGCGTCATGCCCTTTGGGAACTGCGGGTTCGTGGGGATGTAGCCGATGCGGCGGCGGAGGTCGGCGGCGTTGGGCGACATGCGCTTGCCGAAGACCTTGGCCCAGCCGGCCGTGGGCGTGTGCAGCCCGAGTACGAGGCGGAGGAACGTCGTCTTGCCGGCGCCGTTGGGGCCGAGCAATCCCAGTACCGTCCCCGGCTCGATGGTGAGGGTGGCGTCGTTCAGGGCGATTTGGCGGTTCTGGTAGATCTTCGTCAGGTGCGACGTTTCGATCACCGGAGCCGCGGCGTCCGTGGCCACAGCCGTCTCTCCGCGTCTGTCCGGTCGGGTTTCCGCAATCGCGGCGGGATAGCGAAGGGGCGGGAGCGACGCAAGAGGAAAACCCACTTTCGCGCGCCGACGAATCACCCTTTACATCCCCCGCCCTCTATGCGATGCCATCCCCTTCCGCAGGATCGCACACGGAGGTCGGCGCATGAGCAAGGTCATCGAGTTCGTCGGGGATTGGTTCGCCGAGGTCGAAGGCGACGAGGGCCGGATGCGCCAAGTCGCGTTTCCGTGCGGGACGCTCCTCCGCGCCGATGTGAGTCACGCCGCGAAAGGCCCGACCGACACGGCCGACCTCCACCTCGCCGACGGCACCACCGCCCGGCATGTCCCGCTTTCGCGCATCGCGATCGTCGGTTCGTCGAAGGCCGCGTGAGCGAGTCCGCCTCCGAACTCTTCGTAGCGGAAGTGGCCAGACT
>JAYVTJ010000728.1:0-1633 GCA_043774415.1 Fimbriiglobus sp.
CAGACACCTCGACGGTGCCGGTCGAGTGGCGTGGCCGGGTCGTGATGATCGACTTCCACCGCCTCGGTCGCCATCGGCTCGGCTGGCCGTGGTATGTCGGTAAGGATCTCGCGCAATTTCTCTATTCGTCCGAAGTGCCCGGCGTCGTTGCGAAAGACCGCCTCCGATTCTGGAAGCTCTACCGCGCCGGCGATTGGGTCGGGGCCGGTCGCCCCCCGCAGTGGGTACGCCGTCTGGTGATCTGGAAATGGAAGCGCTACCGCGCGCACAACGCCAAGCGGAAGGGCCGCGCGGGGGCGACCGGATGAACATCGCCCTCTGCTACGAATCGGTGTTGCCCGCGCGCGGCGGCGCCGAGACCTATATCGGCGACCTCTCGCGGCGACTGGCGAGCGACGGCCATGAAGTCCACCTCTACGCCTGCCGGTGGGATGCGGCGGCGCTTCCCGCCGCGATGCACTACCATCGCCTCGATGTCCCGGACGGAATGCGCTTCCGCCGACCCTGGCGCTTCGGCCGGGCCGTCGAAGTCGCCCTCGCAGGAGCCGATCACGACGTGACGGTCGGCTTCGACAAAACGTGGGGGCAAGACGTGCTCTACCCGCAGGGCGGGCTGCACGCGGCCAGTGCGGCCCACAACCTCCGGAAGCACCGGAGCGCGCTCCGGCGCACCGCCGCGGGAATTGCCAAGCGGTTCGACCCTGCGGCGCGGTCATTCGCCAAGCTGGAACGGAAGCAGTATCTCGGCACAACCCGCTCGACGGTGATCGTGAATAGCGCGATGGTGCGGCGGCACTTCGCCGAGTTCTACGGCATCGGCTCCAAGTCGCTGTGCGTCGTGCGCAGCGCCATCGACCCCGCGCGCTTCGAAACGGTCGATCGGGTCGAACGCCGGCGCATCGAGCGCGCCGAGTGGGATGTCGCGGACGATCTGCCCGTCGGCCTCTTCGTGGCGATGAACTACCGGTTGAAGGGGCTGGCTCCGCTCATCCGCGCCGCCCTCGAAGTGCCGGGCGACCTCCGCTTCAAAATTGCGATCGTCGGCCATCCGAAATATGCCCTCTACGAGCGGCTCGCGCAGTCGCTCGGCGTGCGGGATCGCTTCCTCTTCCTCGGATTCCGCGCTTCGCCGAAGGACGCCTACTTCGCAGCCGACTTCCTCGTCCACCCGACCTTCTACGACCCCTGTTCGCTCGTTGTGCTCGAAGCGCTCGCCTGCGGCTTGCCCGTCATCACGACTCGCTACAACGGTGCGAGCGAACTGCTCACACCGCCGTCCGACGGCATCGTCATCGACGATCCGCACGATGCGCCGGCACTCGGCGCGGCCCTGACTCGAATGTGTGATCCCGATTATCGCCGCGCGGCGGGCATCGCGGCGCGGGCGACGGCGCAGACTTGGACCTTCGAGCAGCATTACGCGGCACTCGTCGGAGTCTTCGAAGAAGTCCGAAACCGCAAGCGGCGACAATCATGATTCCGGCCGTCGCGCTCATCCTGCTCGCGTACCTCATCGGGGCGATCCCCTTCGGCTATCTCATCGGTCGCGCGCGGGGCGTGAACCTGTTCCGGGAAGGCAGCGGCAACGTCGGGGCGACGAACGCCGCGCGGATGCTCGGCCGGCCGCTCGGCG
>JAYVTJ010000729.1:0-1732 GCA_043774415.1 Fimbriiglobus sp.
CGCATGCGGGTTTGGAACTGCGGAGGCGATTGTTGGCAAACTCATTTTTGGAGCAACGAGCGATGGCATCCGATCCGCGCAAATACCTCGCCTCCGTGGCGGCTCTCGGGCTGGCCATCGCCTTGTCGGGTTGCGGGCGACCCGCAACGCCCGAGGGGGCCGGTGCCGGAGGAACGCCCCGAGGACCGGCCCGGACTTTGCTTGGTTGGTTGGACGGCGGGCCAGACAGCGCCCGGATTGGCCTGGTAATTCGAGGCGACGACCTGCTGGCCTACGTGTGCAGCGGGGAAGAGCCGTTCAACAAACGCAACTGCGTCTGGTTGACGGGCAAGCTCTCATCCACTGGGGTGGCCGAGTTGACCCACCCACGGGGGCTGAAGTTGAGCGTCGAGTCGAGCGGAGATCGGGCGAAGGGCACGGTCACGACCGCGGAAGGGCAGCCTCTGAAGTTCCAGGCCGCTGCGGTCTCGGACGGTGGGACCGCAGGAGTCTACCGGGCCAGCTTCCCCAACGGGAATAAGGTCGGCTGGATCGTCGACGACAGCGGATTCGTCGGCGGGACCGAGTTGAACGCGGGCGACGGGGGTACGCTCGGGTTTTGGAAATCGGAACCCGGAGTGACGATCTCCGCCGAGAATCAGCGGGGCATGCTCTCGTTGTCCTACAACAGTCGCGGTTTCATCTCGTCGAAGGAGATCGAGCGAGTCGCATCACCCGTTCCATACTGCCGAACCGGGCCCTTCTCGGAATCGCAACCGCCTCAGTGTCACCGCGGGATCGGGTCAGAAGAACACCGGGCACAGCGCCGATCTCGTGGGTAATTGCGGTCCTCGCCCGCCGCATTTCACCGCACCGACGCCCGTTCATGTAAACTCATACCCTGCCTCCCTACCCATCTCGGAGTCTCCGATCATGCAGCGCCGCGAATTCCTCAAAGCCACGGCCGGCCTCGCCGCGGTCGCTTCCTCCGGCCCCATCATCCTCGGCGCCGAAGATAAAGCCGGATCGAAGAAGCCGACGGTCGGCGTCGAGGGCCACATGTACGAGTGCCAGCACAACTGGGGCGAACTCCCTGCAGATTACGCTTGGCAGACGACCCACAACGTCGCCCTCGATTCCGAAGGCCTCGTCTACATCACGCACCAGGGCATCGGCAAGCAGATGGACACGGTGCTGGTGTTCGATGCGAAAGGCAAGTTCGTCCGCTCCTTCGGCAAGGAGTTCCACGGCGGCGGCCACGGCATCGAAATCCGCAAGGAAGGCTCGGACGAGTTCTGCTACCTCAGCAACACCTGGACGAAAGAGCTGAAGCTGATGAAGACGACTCTGAAAGGGGAGAAGGTTTGGAGCAAGAATCGCCCCGAGTGCAAGGAGTACGAAGACCCGAAGAAGGCCTACAACCCGACGAACATCTGCTTCACCGACGACGGCGGATTCATCGTCGGCGACGGTTACGGCTCGAACTACCTGATGACCTACGACAAGGACGCGAAGCTCACGAAGACCTTCGGCGGCTCCGGCAAGAAGCTCGGGGAGTGTGCTACGCCGCACGGCCAGTGGATCGATGCCCGAGTGAAGGATAAGCCCGTGCTCGTCGTCTGCGATCGCGGCAACCACCGCTTGCAGCGGTTC
Organism: Fimbriiglobus sp.; assembly: GCA_043774415.1. Lineage (GTDB taxonomy): Bacteria > Planctomycetota > Planctomycetia > Gemmatales > Gemmataceae > JALHQU01. The sequence goes on from JAYVTJ010000729.1 coordinate 1,633, forward strand.
GACATGACCGGCAAAGCCCTCGCCGCGACCGAAGCGGATAAGGTCGTGCTCTTCCCGGCGCACGCCAAAACGCGCGGCGACGTACTGCTCGTGCCCGACC
>JAYVTJ010000730.1:0-3030 GCA_043774415.1 Fimbriiglobus sp.
TCTCGGCGGCGCCCACCCCCGCATCGGCGCGGATCCAGTCGATGGTCACGCCGGCGGCCGCGATGATTTCGCAGGTCGCCGCCGCGACTTCCGGGCCGATGCCGTCCCCTTCGATCAGCACGATTTGCATGGTTCTACTTTTTCTCGGGCGGGATCGCTTCGACGACCCCGGCCGGCGGCGGCGCGGCCGGTTTCGCTCCGACAGGAGGCGGCAGCAGGTCCACGCCGCCACCGGGAATCCCGATTCCGCCATCGATCGGAAACGCGGGGTTGCCCGGCGTCGGGCCGACGGGGCGGTCGGCGTCCGGACGGAGCTTGTCGGCGCGGGCTTCGGTCGTCACGAAGAGCACGTTGCTCATCCGCACCACCGACAGGCCGCCCATATCGGCGGCGAGCCGCACGGCCGATTCCAGCGGCACGTCGTCGATCTTCAGCGTGATCTTCTCGTCGGCGGCCTTTTTGGCGCGCGGATCGATGACCACGTTCGCCCCGGTTTCGTCGGCGAGTTCCTTCAGCGTTTCGGTCAGGCTCTTGCCGTCGGCGTCGATGTTCACGCGCTGGCGGAGCTGGCGGATCGTCAGCCCTTCGTCGGTCGAGACGACGATGCCGCTCGAGGTCACCCCGCAGCGGAGATTCATCGCGGCGAAGGCCGTGCGGAGACCGTCTTTGAGCTTCACATCTTTGAAGTCGAACTTGATGACCGGCTGATTCGGATCCAAGCCGAGCATTTGGATCGTGTTCAGGTCGAGAATGATCTCGACCTTCGCCACTTCCTTCAGGAGTTCGACGGCTTCGGCGAGCGTCTTGCCGTCGGCCTTGGCGGTGATCTTCTGTTCGAGGGCCTTGCGCGCCTTCGACACGGCGCCGTCGCCTTTGTTGTCCGCCGGGATCGGCACGGCCGCGAGCGGCCCCGCGAGGGCGACCGCCGCGAGGAGCGCGAGGGCGACCGTCCACAAACGCTGAGCCATGGCGAATCTCCCGGATGGGGGTCGGATCGGACGTTACCAGTGTAGCCCGGCGTGCGGCCCGAGGCAGCGCGAATGCGCCGCCGCGCCGCCCTCCGACATTAACGCAATCTTCACACCCTCCGTTGGGGCGATTGTCTACGCTGAGCCTGAGCTGCCCAGTCGCCCGCCGGGAGAGCCGCCTTGCCCACGCCCGCCGCCGAAACCCGCGAACCGCTGCCCGGCCTGCCGGAGCTGTCCCGGCTGTTCAAAAGCCTCTCGGATATGAACCGGCTGAAGATCCTGCTGCTGCTCGCGCACCGCGGGGCGATGCACGTCTCGGCCATCGGCGACCACCTCGCGCAATCGCAGCCCGCGGTCAGCCACCACCTCACGCAGTTGAAGAACGCGGGACTGATCGACTTCCGCCGCGAGGGGAAGTTCAACTACTACTCGCTGAGCGAAGCGGGCCTGCACCCGCTCTTCGAGCAATTTTTCGGCGATGAACCGTCGTGGAAGCTGCACCTCGCGGGAATCGAAGTGGCCTTCCGGCGGAAGTGAAGCCGTGGCGACGATGCTAGCTTCCCCATCCGGAATGGGGTAGAATCTCGTTATGACGACGACACGCAAGCCCGGCGCTCCGAACTGGCCCCGACTGCTCACCGCGGCGGACTTGGCCGAGATGCCGACGTCGCTGCCGGGTGGGGATGTCAAATACGAACTCGATGATGGAGTGCTCGTCGTTACAGCTCCGCCCGGCGGCGACCACGGTCGCAAACAGCACGTTGTCGGGAGGATTCTCGACCGAGAAGCGGAACAGAAAGGGCTCGGCCGTGCTTACGGCGAAGTCGGCATCGTCCTCCGCCGTGGGCCGGATCGTGTGCCGGGGGCGGATGCCGCATTCCTGACGATCGATCAATTGCCGGCCCGGTATACCCGCGAGGGCTACCTCGAAACGATCCCCAAACTGATCGTGGAGATCCTGAGCAAGAACGACACGCCGCCCGAGATCGAATCCAAAGTCGCCGAGTACCTCGCGGCGGGCGCGGTCGAAGTCTGGGTGCTCGACGCCGACGCGCAGAAGATTGCAAAGCACACGGCGGCCGCCGTTTCAACGGTGTCGGGCGGTGAATCGCTGACCTCCGAATTGCTCCCCGGTTTCCGTGTTGCCGTCTCGCAATTCTTCACCGAGTAGCAGACAGGTTCCGGAGGCCGATCATGAGTACGGCAGTCCGAACACAACCGATCACACTGCAATTTCTCGCGGAACTCACCGCGATCGTCACGCCGGAACCGTAGAGCGGCGGCTTCTCGGTCGATGTGCCTGCGCTTCCGGGCTGTTTCACACAGGGTGAAACGATGGACGAAGTGATCGCGAATCTGCGAGAAGCGGCCGCAGGGTGGCTCGCGGTCGCCCACGAGGGACGTGCTTGAGGCATACTGCGAGGATGCAGTTTGTAAAACTCGGTCTTCCAGGAGTTCAACCATGTCGAAAATCCCGAGCCTACTGGGTGTGCTGGTGTCGGTGACCCTCCTCCCGTTGCCCCATGGGCTCGGCGAAGAGAAAGGGCCGACTCCGGAGCAGCTTCGGACGGCCACCGAGGAATTCGCCAAAGTCGGTGCCAAGTACGAACGGGTGACCGACGCCCGGTCCGAGCGGATCACCCATTCGTTCCAGATGCCGGGGAAGACCGAGGATTCCGATCTGAAGGTGCTGCCGAACCCGCCGTTTTCTTTCACTCTCTCCCTCAACAGCACCAAAGTGACGGATGCGGGTTTGAAAGGACTCGGCGAATTCGACAACCTCACCGGGCTCGACCTGTTCAGCACCCGAGTGACCGACGCCGGGTTGAAACATTTGAAGAATCGGAAGGGGCTGACCTCGCTCGACCTGAGCGGAACCTACGTGACGGACGAGGGGTTGAAGGAGCTACTGGAGCTCAAAAACCTGTCCGCGCTGAGTGTCAGCGGTTCCGATGTCAAAGGCACGGGGTTGAAGGTATTGAAGGAACTCAAAAACCTCACCTCTTTGGACCTCAGCGTCACCAAGTTCACCGGCGTGGGACTGACGGAACTCAAGGACCTC
>JAYVTJ010000731.1:0-5273 GCA_043774415.1 Fimbriiglobus sp.
GCGGCGTCACGCAGAGCGTGACCTACGGGAGCCGCAGGAATGCTCAGGAGCGCGCGAGCGTGCGCACGAAAAAACCCGAGCCGGACGGCTCGGGTTTCATCGGATCGGATCGACTATGCTTTGCGGGCGAAGTAGCGGCGGAGACCGAGGGCCGGGAGCGCGGCGAGGGCGAGGAAGACGCCGGCGGGGGCGGGCACCTGCTGCGGCTCGGTGACGGCGATCTTGTCGAGGCGGAAGTCGTCGGCGGTGTTGCCGGTGACGGTCAGCGTCAGGCCGGTGACCTTCGTGAGGTCGCCGGTGCCGGTGAGGCCCGTGAAGGCCACATCCTGATCGACGAAGCCGGCCGAATTGGCGAAGCTCCCGGTCGCGGACAGCGTCCCGGTCGCGGTGAGGATGTCGAGGGTGTAGGCGACATTCGGGTTGCCGACGGTGGCGAAGGATTGCGCCGAGAGGCGGATGGCGCCGGTCGAGCCGCCGATGCCCGCGATGTCGAGCGGGGTGCCGAACGTGTAGCCGATGACGGCGTTGCCGCTGCTCGTCGAGTCGAGGAACATATCGACCGTGCCGCCGCCGACGACGCCCAAGAGCGAGAACGGACCGGCCGGGCTCGGGCTGGTCACGGTGAACGTCGCGGTGCGGATGGTGCCGCCGCCGAGGTTGGTCGGCGGGAGCGTATAGGGGTTGCTGTTCGTGTTCGCGATGACGAACTGCACGCCCGGAGTCGGTTGGGAGAAGTCGTCGAGGATCACATCGGCGCGGGCGAACGCGGATAGGATCAGCAGAGCGGCGATGGCCGCGAGGGTGCGAGTCATAGGAAAGCGACTCCGTTCTGAGGAACACGATTCGGACGGGGGCGGAAAATCACCGCCGTGAGACTAACTTCTCAGATTTGGCCCAAAAAGCAATTCGAGTTTCGGACTTTTCCGGATGGGGCGGTTGCAGGGTGTCCGGAATCCGGCCGGTGCATCCGGGGGTTTACGCAGGATGGGTCCGGCCCCCGTCATTTCCAGTTCCCCCGCCGGTACTCCGCGGCGCCCAGCACCCCCGCAATCCCCGCCCAGAGCAGCGCCCGGATGTAGGTCAGCGCGTTCGTCAGCAGGGTGATCTCGCCATCGTCGAATTTGCCGATGATGATGAGGTCGAACGCGAGCGGAAAAGTCGCATAGGTCAGCAGGTCGGCGACGACGATCAGCGCCGTCAGGCCGCGGTGCGTCCGCGCCAGCGGGATCAGCAGCACCGCGAACCAGAGCCACCACTGCGGCGAGTGGAACACCTGCAGCGCGGCGAAGAGCATCACCGCGAGGGCGCAGCGCCTCAGCAGGCTCTCGACATCCGGCGGTTTCCGGACGCAGAGGACCAGCACGAGCGCGAGCACCGAACCGTTGCGGAAGGCCGAGCCGAGCCCGCCGCCGCCGAGTTCCTTCGGCAGCAGCCGGCCGTAGAAGCAGAGGATCGGTTCGATCTCGCGGCCGAACTGGAACTCCAGCGGCACGATCACGCCGGGCAGTCCGTCGGTGAGGAGCATCACCGCATCGGCGACGAGCATCGGCGCGGCGCAGCACCCGGCCCAGATCGCCGCGCGGCCCCATGTCGGGAACGCGAAGCGCAGGATCAGTGGAGCGAGGATCAGCGGGTAGAGTTTGAAGGCGATGGCCAGCCCGAGCGCGAGCGCCCCCCAGTTCGGCCGGCCGCGCGCCGAGAGCGCGATGCTGAGCAGCACGAGACCCGCCGGGAGGATGTCGTAGCGGCACGGGGTGAAGTAGAGCATCGCGGGAAGGACGCAGAGCCACGGCGATCCGGCCGCGATCCCGTTCGGACCGATGCCGCGGCGGATCGAGAGCATCACGCCCATCAGGATCAGCAGGAGCGCGACCACGGCCGCATCGACCCCGCGCCGGATCCCTCGGAAAAGCTCTTGCTCCGCATCGGTCTCCGGCGTGTGGCAGGCGAAGTTGAATTCGTGCTCGTCGAGCAGCGTCGCACTCACGCGGGCGCCGCCGGTCGAACCGGAGGCGAGGTAGCAGAGCCGGAAGAAGGCGAGCGCCGCCGGGGGGTATTCGAGGAAGTAGCGCTCCGTGAACGGCGGCCGTTCGGCGACGCGCTGTTCGTACTCCGCATGGCTCGGCCCCGGCTTCACATGCACCGGCTTCCCGGTCTCATCGACGCGCCCCGCGAGTCGGCCGCGGCGGGCGTTCTCGGCGCGGATCATCCACGCTACGTCGTCGCAGTCGTCGAAGATCAACCGCGTGTAACCCTCGTCGAGAGGGTAGCCCGGCGTACCGGTCGCCGGCGGCACGAAGTGCCCGGCGGGTTGCAGCGCGAGGATGATGGCGCCGAAGATCACGGGCACGGCGAAAGCGAGTCGATTCATCCGACGAACTCGCCGTGGGTGAACTTGAATGCGAGTGTCGGCTGGATCGACGCGAACCAGACCGCCCCGCCGAAGAGGACGATCCGCACCCACCACTTGCCGATCCACTCCGGCCGGTCGGCGAGAAGCCCCGCGAGGATCAGAACGAGCACGGCATCCCAGCAGAGGGCGAACCGCGTCATGCTGCTCATCCCCCGGCTGGCGTGCGAGATCACGGGCACCGCGAACAGCGCGAAGGCGATCAGGTAGAGCGGTACGCGCTCGCGCCAATGCGTCGGGTGCCCGCCGCGCCGGGCGAGCAGTTCCAATCCGATCAGGATGACGAAGTGCAGCACCGTCAGCGGGACGAGAAGCCGGTCGAGCGCGGCGACATCGCGCCAGACGATGACGATCTCCGAAGGTCGTAAGCCCCACGTCTTCGCGCGGACGAAAGCGAACGTATCGGGGTGCACGTTCCAGCCGATCTCATGGGCCTTCGCGAACAGATTCCACCGGCCGAACTCGAACTCCAAGTACGCGGCGTAGGCGACGGCGCCGACTACCGAAACGACGGCAACCGCCAGCGCCTTCGAGTATCCCCGCAGTGCGGCGCGCTTCGACCATGCCAAGAGGAACGGGTACGAGATCACCGGCAGGCCGACGAGCCGGGTCGCCGTCATCGAGAAGCCGTGCAGCGCCGTGAGCGCGGCGGCGATCGGCCCCGTCCGCCCCGCCCAATAGATGAGCCCGGCCAGCGCCATCAGGAACGTGGATTCCGAATAGGCGCAGACGAGGAAGAACGCTCCGGGGTGCCCCACGACGAGTGCCACACACGCGACCGTGGCCACCGGTGGCAAACTCCAGCGCCGCAGGAGGAGCAGGAAGTAGATCCAGAATCCGACGGAGGCGAGCTGCGCCGTGATGAGCAGCGCCGGCTTCGCGGGCAACCCGGTGGTGGCCATCAGCGCGCGGGCGAAGAGCGGATAACCGGGGAAGAAGGCGACGTTGCCGGCGTGTTCGAAGCGCGGTTCGTCCGGGAAGTGGTAACCGGCTTCAATGACGTTCCGGAAGAAGTAGCTGTCGAACCCGAAGAGCGCGCCCCACGCTTCGGCAGGTTCCGATTGCCCGCTGCACGCCGCAACGACGGCCGTGTGGATCGCGGTGATAGCGAGGGCCGAAGCCAGAATCCGCACAATCAAGTTTCTTCGAGGTAGGTGTAGCCCGCGAGGCCGGTCTCGTAGAAGCCGAGGAACTCGCGGCTCTCCTGCAGCGACAGCTTCCCGGCGCGCACGGCGCGCTCCACATCCTTGCGGATGCGGTCGGTGAGCTTCTCCGCGCTGTACTGGACGTAGTGCAGCACCTCCGTCACCGTGTCCCCCTTGATGACCGTATCGACGTTCGGCGTGCCGTCCGGTTCGAGGTGAACGTGTACGGCGTTCGTATCGCCGAAGAGGTTGTGCAAGTCGCCGAGGATCTCCTGATACGCCCCGAGCAGGAACGCTCCGAGGTAGTACGGCTGACCCGGCGTCACCTGGTGCAGGTCGAGGGTGTTGCGCACGTCGCGGAGGTCGATGAACTGATCGATCTTCCCGTCCGAGTCGCAGGTGATGTCGCCGAGCACGGCCTTGCGCGTCGGCGCTTCGGTCAGCCGGTGGATCGGCATGATCGGGAAGAGCTGCTTGATGGCCCACGAGTCGGGCATGCTCTGGAACAGGCTGAAGTTGCAGAAGTATGTGTCCGACATCAGGGTTTCCAGACCCTGCAATTCCTCGGGCACGAGTTCCAAATCCTTGCACATCTTCTGGAGCTTGCGGCCGATGGCCCAGAAGAGCCGCTCCGCCTGCGCCCGCTGCTCCACCGGCATGTAGCCGAGGTTGAAGAGGCCGAGGCACTCCTCCATCTCTTGGACGGCGTCGTGGTAACTCTCGGTGAAGTTCTTTTTCTTCAGATCGCGGTGGATGGCGAAGAGATCCTGGAGCGGCTGCGGGGCATCGTCGGGCACGCTTTCGGGAGCTCCGCAAGCGTCGAAGTCGGAGGTGCCGAGGACGTCGAAGACGAGCATGCTATGGTAGGCCACGAGCGCCCGGCCGCTCTCCGAAATGATCTTCGGGTGCGGCACGCCGGCTTCGTCGCAGACGGTCTTGATGCGGAAGACGACGTCGTTGGCGTACTCCTGCAAGGAATAGTTCATGCTCGATTCGAAGTCGGTTTGGCTGCCGTCGTAATCGACGCCGAGGCCGCCGCCGACATCGATGATCTTCAGCCCGGCCCCGAGCCGCACGAGTTCCGCGTAGATGCGGGCCGCCTCATTGAGCGACTCCTTCACCTTGCGGATGTTCGTGATCTGACTGCCCATGTGGAAGTGGGTCATCACCAGGGTATCTTCCAGCCCCTTCGATTTGAGGTACTCGAAGGCTTGGAGCACTTCCGTGAGCGTCAGCCCGAACTTGCTGCGGTATCCTGCGCTCGAGCGCCAGCGGCCGGCTCCGCGCGTGGCCAGTTTCACGCGCACGCCGATCGGCTGGCGGACGCCCACGGCCTCGGCGTGCTTCACGATGAGTTCGAGTTCGCTGAACTTCTCGACGACGGGGATGACGTTCTTGCCGATCTTCCGCGCCAGCACCACCATCTTGATGAACTCGTCGTCCTTGAAGCCGTTGCAGATGATCGGCACATCCGCGCCGTTGGTGATGGCGAGCACCGCGAAGAGTTCGGGCTTGCTGCCCGCTTCCAGACCGAAGCCGTGTTCCTTGCCGAACTTCAGCACCTCCTCGACGACCTGGCGCTGCTGGTTCACCTTGATCGGGTAGACGCAACTGTACTCGTTCTTGTAGCCGTACTCCTCGATCGACTTCTTGAAGGCGTCGGCGATCTCGGCGATGCGGTGCTGCAGGATGTCGGTGAACCGCAGCAGAATGGGGAG
>JAYVTJ010000732.1:0-4773 GCA_043774415.1 Fimbriiglobus sp.
CCGAGAACGGCTACCACCAGGAGGAACTCGTCTTCGTCGTCGGCACGACGAACTTCGTCGAATCGCTCGACCCTGCGTTGCTGCGCCCCGGGCGCTTCGAGTTCCACCTGCACATCCCGTATCCGGACGATGCCGACCGGCGCGAGATTCTCAAAATCTACGACCGGAAGATGAAGCTCGCCTGCACGGACGAAGCGTTCGATTACGCCGTGCGCCGCACCGGCGAAAACTTCATGACGAGCACGGGGACGAGCTTCAGCGGGGACCACCTGAACGCGCTCTGCCGGTCGGTGGCGCGGATCCGGCTGCGCGACGGCGTCGTCGGTCCGACGACGCAGAAGGAGATCGAGCGCGGCTTCAACGAGTACGAAGAGAAGATCGACCTCACCGACAAAGACTCCGTCCTCGTGGCGACTCACGAAGGCGGGCACTTCGTCGTGTCGCTCTTCTGCCCGAATCACCCGCACCCCGAGCGCGTCACGATCCAGAGCGAGATGCCCTGGGCGCCGTTCTACACGGGCTACAAGAAGGACGACACCCGCAAGGTCGGATACAGCCGCGGCGAACTCTTCGACCGCCTCTGCGTCCTCTACGGCGGCATCGAAGCCGAGCGGCTGCTCATCGGCGATGTCTCGACCGGGGCCAGCGCGTTCGGCAATCCGCAGGGGGATCTCTTCCGCGCCACGCAGCTCGCGATGATGATCGTCGAGACCTGCGGGATGTCCGGCCTCCAGGCTTCGCTGCGGGTCTACCGCGACGAAAAAGGCGATCGCGAGGTGATCTCGGGGAGTACGGCCGAGGCCATCGACCGGCAGGTGAACACGATCATCGTCGAAGCGCAGGCGCGGGCCGCGAAAATTTTGACCGATCACCGAGCGGAACTCGAAAGCGTCTGCGAGGAGTTGATGCGCGTGAAGACGATCGAGTCGGCGCGCGTGAACGAGATCATCGAAGAAGTGCGGGCGAAGTATCCAGGCGAATTTCCCGGAGTTTGACCGCCATGGCCGAAGTGTTGATCCTCCTGCGGCGCGACCCGGTGACGGGGAAGCAGAATATCATCGTTAAGCTCGAATCGGATCCCGATTCGCTGCCGATCGAGCACGAGCAGTTGCACAAGCGGCTCGTCGAAAAGCTCGTGGGGAAGGGGATGAAGGCCGAGGATCTCGGCGACATCGTCATCGAGCGCGAAGGCACCCTCGAACCGTCCGCGACGAACGAGCCGGCCGAGGGCGAGCGCGAGAAGGTCGCCGGGGGCCGGAGCTGACATGATTTTGTGTTTCCCCGATCTCGACACCTTCCGACTCGCGGCGACCGGCACGCTGTTGCCGGTGGAATTCGCACTCGCCCCCGCGCGGGTGCGCTTCGAGGCGGACGGTCGCATCTTCGTCGAGGCGGAAGCGAAGCTCCCGAAAAAGGCCGCCGGTGAATTGGCCCTTCTGAACGTGACTGGCGCAAAAGCGCTTCCGGGGCCGGCGGAGGATGTGTCCTGCTGGCTGCAGGCCCTCGACGCGGAGCGCGACGAAGCTCCGCCGCTCTCGACCCAGGCGCCCGTGATCTTCGAAGTCTCCGACGTGGCGCGGGTGCCGCAGCTCGTCGGCGAAATGCTCCGCCTCGGCAACGACCGCCAGAGCTACTGCTGGCTCGAAACCGAGGGCTCGCGGCGCGTGCTGCTCCGCGTCGTCGGGCCGCCGTACTACACGCTGCTGCAATCGCTCGATCCCACGCCCTCCGGGGCGATGCCGACGCTGACGGCGTTCACCGAGCAGGGGCCGAGGGTCTGGGTGCAGATCGGCTATCGGCATCCCGCCGCCGGGCGGATCAAACTGGCCGACGATCAGATGCTGCTCATCCGACCCGGTCGGAAGTGGACCTATCTCGACAACCCTCCATTTCAAGACATTTACACGGCGCTGCAGTTCCCGCTCCCGACGGCCGAGACCGTTTGGCAGCCGATTCCGGAACCGGAGAAGCTGACGGTTCCTCTGAAGCTTGCGTCGGGCAACGCGGCCGATGTCCCCGAATTCTGGGTGCTGCGCCGCGACGCGGTCGCCCGATTGGATGCGTTCGTCCGCGATGCCGACGACCGCTTGCTCCAGCGGCTGCGCTTCGCCGTATCGGAACCGGAGGCCGGCGGTGAGAGCGTGATCGCCCTGCGGCTCAGCCCGTCGAAGCTGCCGCCGCCGGTGCTCGAACTCCCGGACGCACTCGGGTACAAGCCCTACTTCAAGCTGGCGAATCTCTTCGTGCCGGCCGGCAGCCGGCTCCATCCGCAGCTCCGCCGCGACGCCGTGCGGACACTGCTGGCGAACGATCCCGACCGAGTCGTGTGGCTGGCTCCCGCGTCCGGCGGGGAGTTCGTGCCCGAGTCGATTTCCGAGGACGCATTCCGGCCGCTCGACCACTGGGTCGATTACATCTTGGAATCCTCGCCGGTGCCGCTGAAGGAGTGGGTCGCCGCGACTCAGTTCGACTTCGAGCCGTTCGTCTGCTCCGATAATCCCCCCAAGCCGCGCGGCCCCGACCGCGGACCGAAGGAGCGCGGCCGCGGGAAGGAGATCGACAGCCACAGCCCGCTCCAGCCCGAGTCGGCGCCGACGGCGGTCGATCCGAACGCGGCGCGCTTCGCCCAGGCCGATCCGAAACCGGTCGATGACGCCGGGCGGACCGACGAATGGAAGCGGAGGCGCTTGGCGCTGCAGGACGAGTTCCAAGCGTTCGAAGGGGGCCTCGATTCGCCGGACCGGCAAGCTCTTTGGCCGGCGCTCGCCCGGGCCAACGCCGGCGCCGGCGATGCGGCCGAGGCCGCGATCTGCTGGGTCAACGCGATGTGGGATCGCGACACCCCGGATCCGGAACTCATCGGCGGCTGGTTCCGCACCGAGCATCCCGACCGAGCCGGCGGCCTCGCTTCCGGAGAGCTCGACGACCTACTGAGGAGTCAGAATCCGGATCGCATCGAAGTCCGCCGCGCGGCGAGCGCGGTGCTGGCCTGCGCGGCGCTCGACCCCGTTCCCGAGTGGCTGCGGTCGCGACTGCCCGCCATCGTGCAATACCTCGAAGCGAACGACGGCAAGTTGCCCGTGCGCGCCGTCTGGCTGCTCGCGCTCGAAGTCGCGGCGCTCAGCGGTTCGGATGTGCTCGGCTTGGCGCGCGTCCGCGATCGGATCCTCGGCCGGCTCCTCGACAGCGGCTTGAATGCCGAAACGGATCTCCCCTTCTTCCTCCGCACGGCGGGGCTGAAGGATTCGGAGCGCGTGCGCCTGGTGCGCGACCGCGCGACGGAACTGCACCGCCTCTGCCGCAAGTGGGCGGAGCAGGCGACCATCGCCAGCTACGCCTACAAGGCTCGCGACAATTCGCCATCGCTCCACTACATCGATCTGCTGTTCGCCTTCGGCTTCGCCAAACTCGGCGAATCGGCGGCGGCGCGGGCCTTGGTCGAAAAAGCCCGCCGCGATGTCGAACCCGCGCTGAAGCCGGACGAAAAGCAGCTCGCGAAGAAGTTCGTTTCGGAGGCGTTCTTCTACCGCGTCGAAGAAGTTCTGGCCGGCAAGCTCCCCTCGCGGACATTCCCCGCCGAGCTGTCGTCCGCTATCGACGCCCTCGCGGTCGAAGGGAAGAACGTCGATAACAGCCACCACAAGAATGCCCACTATGCGATCATGCGGCTGCGCGGTCAATCGGTCGTGCTCGAGCCCCAGGAGAAGCACGACCGGTTCAACAAAACGCCCTTCGCCGGCGACGATTTCTATTCGGGTCTGCGCGCTCTCAGCGAAGCGCGCGACGCCGGGGATCTGATGCGCCAGATCCGCACGCTCTACCGCGGCGGCGTCGCCGGCAAGGAAGCGCGGCCGCTCGCCGCGGTGCAGTTGCTCACGCTCCACGCCGCGATGCCGTGGGCCATCCGCGCGGGCGAAGCGTTCACCGTCGAACTGCTCAACCTCGTGCCCGATGCGCTGAAGGTCAACCCGGCGTTCGACGGCGTCTCCGAGTCGAACCGCAAGCAGGGCGAACTGCTCGAGCGCTCGATCTTTCTGGCCGCGCACTTCGACCGACGCGACCAGGTGCAGAGGTTGCTCGACGCATTCATCGAACTCGTCGCGGCGAAGCGGCCGGAGCAGCGCTTCGAACTCGTGAACTTCGTCGCCCAGCAGTGCCTGCGGAGCCTCCGCCGGCTCGGGCTGCGCGACGAGATCGACAGGCTCCTCCGCCGGCTCTATCAGCTCGTCCTCGACGGCAACACGTTCGCGCAGTTGAAGGCTCGCTTGGTGTCGAAGCCCCACGAGTGGTGCCGGGCGCTCCAGACCCTGCTGAGTCTCGCGGGGGGCTGGCTGTTCTTCGGGAACTTCGATCTCGCGAATCCGATCCTCGACGAGGCGCGCGCCGAGCTGATCGCACCCGCGAAGCCGGTCGGCTCGCAAGTCGGCGCGCTGATCCCGATCGACTTCACGAAGTTCGCGCGCAGTTACATCGCCGCCGTGGGGCAGGGGCCGAACGAGAGCGGGCTGAACCGGCTGACCGAACTCTTCCGCGAGATGGATCCGAAGCGGCTGACCATCGGCGGCACCAACGCCCGCTTCTACTCGGAGCTGCACTTGGCCATCGTCGAAGAAGTGGTGCTCGCCATCGCCAGCGACGACTTCGCACTCGGGCCGGGGGGTCGGCGCTGGCTCGACGAAGACGAGTACCTCGTCCGTCGGCGCATCCACCGCGATCTGCACGCGACCCTGACCGAAAGCCGGCTCTGAATTTCCGTAGCGGAAGTCGCCAGAC
>JAYVTJ010000733.1:0-2510 GCA_043774415.1 Fimbriiglobus sp.
GATGGCTCCGCGCTCGTCGTACCGGAAGAACTGCGGCCAGTGGAGATCGGCTGTGGTCGCACCCTCGAGCCGCACATCGATGCCCGGCGACCACCGCAGCAGGTGCCCGGCGCGGAACGAGTAGTATTCGAAGAGGAAATCGTAGACGGGGTGCTTCCGGCCCGTGCGGGCGAGCCGATCGCGGGCGATGGGGCCGACGCGCTCCTCGTGCCGCGAACGGGCCGCGCGCCACTTCGTTTCCGGAAGGGTTTCAACCATCGCTGTGCAGGCCGGCAAGCTTCATGTACTCCGGCGGCTCGGTCGCATCCGACCGGTTCCGCGGAGCGCACTTCGCTAGCCACGCGGCATCGGCCGACACCACTTCTCGTCGCTCGGAATCCCAGCCGAAGGCCCGACCTTCGCTCATGCTCCGGATCGCTATGCTCGTGATCGCGACCGTCGCCGTGCCGAGTTCGGGCGGGGCCATCGTGTTCGCGTCGCGCCGGCGGACGCAGTCGAGGAAGTTCTCCCACAAACTCTCGGTATCGTTCTTCGGCGCGTTCACCGGAACGAACTCGGTCGGACGGATTGTCGTTTCGATGCGCGCCGGCAACCCCGCGCCACCGCGCGGGTCGTCGTGGATAATCTGGAAGCCCCCCTTGAGAAACTTGATCGCTCCGCTGCGACCGCGGATCACGTCCTCCTGCGGGTAGGCGCTCGTCGTCGCGGCCGTGAGCACCATCTGCGCGCCTTCGTCGAAGTCGGCGATCAGCGTCGCGAGGTCGGGCACCGTGCGGCCATCCTGTTCGAGAAACAGCCCGCCGCCCGCCGTCACGCGCATCGGGTATCGGAGCCCGCCGGCAACGAGCATCCGCGCGATCGGATGGCTCAGCATGTCCGTCACCGGCCCGCCGCCGAACGGTTGATAGCAGCGCCACTGGGCAAAGGCCGCGCGGTCGAAGGGCTGCTCCTGCGGCGTCGGCCCGAGCCGTTCGCCGTTCACCTCGAAGCGGTGTCCGAGGAAGAGATCCCAGTCGATGGTCTTCGGATTCATCTGCGCGGCAAGCCGGTAGTACCGCCCGTGCCCGCGGATGTCGTTTCGGAAAACGCCCGCTTGCAGATGCGAAACGTGCCCGATGCGTCCCGCGCGAATGCGTTCGTTCGCGGCTTTCCACACGGGGTCGGCGAGCGTCTGCATGCCGACGGTCAGCACGCGATTGTGCCGCTTCGCCGCATCGCTCACGGCCAGCGCTTCCGCCGGCGTCCGCGTCATCGGCCTCTCGACGAATACATCTTTGCCGGCCGCGAACGCGTCGAGCGTCATCCGGGCGTGCCAGTGGTCGGGCGTCGTGATGCAGACGGCATCCACGTCTTTGAGTTCGAGAAGCTTGCGGTAATCCTTGACGACGCGCTTGCGGTCGCCGGGGGTCAACCCGCACTTCTTCGCCGAGGGGTAAAGCCCCTGCGAATAGTGCCGCCGCGTCGAAGTGCCGCCGAAGGTGTGGTCGTACTCCTCTTCGAGACCGTCCCAGACATCGCACACGGCGACCGGGGTCACGCCGCGATTGTCGAGGGCCATCTTCACGAGCAGGTTGATGTGAGCCTGCGCTCGCCCGCCGCACCCGAGGAACCCGATCTGCACGCGCGCATTGCTCCCGACGACACTCGCATAACTCGACGCGGTCAGCGATGCGGCGACCCCGGCGGTGGCTTGGAAGAACTTTCGGCGATCGACGGGGCGATGTTCGAAGGACATAGACAGCACCGAAGGGAAACATCCGGCAGATAAATTGATTCTACAGCTTGAGACGCGGCGCAGCGAGTTGCAGTTCCCGCTTCAATCGCTTCTTCCCGAATGCGCAGAGATCGACGATTGGGCACCGCTCGCACTTCGGATTTCTTGGAAGACAAGTCACGCGGCCGTGAACGACGAGGACGATGTGCAATTCACGGCTGTAGTCGTCGGGCGTCAGCCGCGCCAGTTCGCGCTGGCCGTCGACGTGGTCCAACCCGTTCGGAATCGCCCCCATCCGCTCGGCGATGCGCTGGACGTTTGCGTCCATCGGAAACACGTCTCGATCCAAGCTGTACATCATGACGCAGAAGGCGGACTTGGGTCCGATGCCGGGCAGACTCAGCAGGAAGTCGAACGCGGCGCTGGAGTCCAGCGAGCGGAGATAGCGGGCGGGATTCTTCCCGCCCGCTTCGAGGAGTATCTTCGCCAAGCGGATGATGTGCTTGGCCCGCGTCGCCGCGAGACCTCCCGATTCGATGCACTTCTTCACGGAAGGTATACGCGCTTGGGCGAGGTCGCTGAGCGTCGGGAACTTCTCGAGCAGCCGGCGATGGGTCACGCGGTATTGCGCATCCGCGGTCTTCGCCGAGAGCAGGATGTAGAAGATCTCCTTGACGGGATCGCGGAAGTTGCCGAGCGTCGGCACGCCGTACTCTTCCACGAGTCGATCCGCGACCACCGCGAAGCGCCCGCGCCACGGCGAGCGACTCCGGACGCGCACACCCAGCAGTTCGGC
>JAYVTJ010000734.1:0-4287 GCA_043774415.1 Fimbriiglobus sp.
GCCTGCTCTATGGCGACGGCGTGTTCGAAGGCCTGCGTGTGTATTCCGGGAAGGTCTTCAAGCATCGACAGCACATCGAGCGGCTCTACGATTCGGCCAAGGCCATCGCGCTCAAGATCCCGATTCCCCCGGCCGACATGCTGAAGGCGGTCGAGGACGCGGTCGCGCACAATAAGAAGTACGACGGTTACATCCGGCTCATCGTGACCCGCGGCGCCGGGAGCCTCGGGCTCGATCCGCGCAAGTGCGAACCGAACATCATCATCATCGTCGACGACATCGTGCTCTACCCGAAGGAGCTTTACGAGGCGGGGCTGGAGGTCATCACGTCGTCGTACATCCGGAATCATCCGAACGCGACGAACCCGCGCGTGAAGTCGCTGAACTACCTCAACAACATCCTCGCGAAGATCGAAGCGATCCGCGCCGGTTGCCTCGAAGCGATCATGCTGAACCACAAGGGCGAAGTCGCGGAGTGTACCGGCGACAACCTGTTCGTCATCAAGAAGGGTGTGCTGCGGACGCCGCCGCCGGATGCGGGAATCCTCGAAGGGATCACGCGGAACTTCGTGATCGAACTCGCCCGCAAAGCGGAAGTCCCGTTCCAAGAAGCGGCGCTCACCCGGCACGACGTCTACGTCGCGGATGAAATCTTCCTGACGGGCACCGCCGCGGAAGTGATCGCCGTCACGAAAGTGGATGACCGCGTCATCGGCACGGGCAAGCAGGGGCCGATCACGGCCCGACTCCGCGACCTGTTCACGAAGGGCATCCGTGAGTGATTCCGAAGTCATCGAACGGCGCGGGCGCTTGCTCGCCATCTTGCAGGCGATGCCGGGGACGGTGGTCGCGTTCAGCGGCGGCGTGGACAGCGCCGTCGTGGCGAAGGCGGCGCAGCTCGCGCTCGGGGATCGCGCCGTCGCCATCACGTCCGATAGCCCGAGCGTGCCGCGGAGCGAACTCGCCGCCGCGGTGGAACTCGCCGCGAGCATCGGCATCCGCCACGAGATCCTGCCGACGACCGAGTTCGACAACCCCGCTTACCAGCGCAATGCCGGGGATCGCTGCTATTTCTGCAAGAGCGAACTCTACACCCGCATCGAAGGTCGGCTCAATTCGCTCGGGATGAGCATCGTGTGCAGCGGCGCCAACCTCGACGACATGGGCGATTATCGCCCCGGCCTCACGGCGGCGTCCGAACATCACGTCCGCCATCCGCTGCAGGAAGCGAGGTTCACGAAGGCGCACGTCCGCGAGTTGGCAAAGCATTGGGAACTCCCCGTGTGGGACAAACCCGCGTCGCCCTGTCTGTCGAGCCGCTTGGCACCGGGATTGGAAGTGACCCCCGAGCGCACTTTGAGAGTCGAGAAGGCCGAAGCCTACTTGAAGACTCTCGGTCTGCGCGACGGCCGCGTCCGCTATCACGAAGGGGATTTGGCCCGCGTCGAGGTGCCCGTCGAGGAGATCGGCCGCCTGCTCGATCCCGCGGTCCGACAGGAGTTGTCGAAGGCGCTCCACGAGATCGGATTTCGCTTCGTGGCGCTCGATCTCGACGGCTTCCGCTCCGGGAGTTTGAATCAGCTCGTTTCGCTCGAAGTGAAATCGCGGTACAGTGAAACCCGACGCCCGATCGCCACCCCGACGTAGCCCGCCATGCAACCGCTCCCCGCCCCCGCCGCGCTCGCCGCGTACTTCCTCGAATGCCGATCCAAGCTGTTGGATGTCGCGGCGATCCTCGACCGAATCGACCGCGGAAGCGACTCGGCTACGGCGCTCGCCGATCCGCGCTTGACCCGCATCCGCGAAGCGCTGCAGGTGCTGCTGGCCCCCGAAAGCGCACGGGCCGAGCGCATCCAGCGAGTCTTCTCGCTCGATTACGATCCGGCTTGGAAGGTGCCCGACCCGAAGTAGAACTGCAGAACGCTTATCCCGCGATGGATTTGCACCGTGCGGGCGGTACACTGTCGGCGAGACTTCTCCCCGCCCCGACCCGAGGGAATTATGCCGATCAAGGTGACGTGCTCCAACTGCGGGGGTGTCCTCCACGCTCCGGACGATGCCGGCGGCAAGCGCGGCCGTTGCCCGACCTGCGGCAACGTGCTCCCGATACCCGCCGATGCTCCGAAGCTTCCCGCGGCACCGCTGACCGGGTCGGCCAAGGAGAGTGCGAACTCGTTCGGCGATTTCAACCTCGGGCCGCAAGTCTCACCGCCGGTGGCCTCCCCGCCGAAGCGTCCGGCCCCCGGCACCGCGGCGGGCATCCCGCTGATGGACGCCCCGGCGTCGGCCCGCTCGTCCGTGCCTTCTCTCGCCGAGCCGACCGTCTCCCCGCGGCGCGGCAAGCCGGTGCCCCCGCCCTATCCACCGGAAGGGGCCCGCAAGACGAACGATCCGTTCGCGCGCAAGTCGAGCGCCAAGGCCGAAGGCGACGTGTCCGACGGGGTGATCCGGCGCTGGAAGCGCGTCCGCGGCGGCCTTTGGTGGGTCCGTGCGGCGATCCCGTTTTTCCTGCTGCCGATCCTGGCCCTCAACGGATTGAAGCTGTACGAGCACTTCGTCGCGCCGCTGCCCGTGAAAGATCCCGGCTATCTGAATCAGAGCTGGCTTACTTCGGTGCAGGAACTCGAGATCGTCGCCGTGATGGCGCCGTTCGCCTTCGGCGTCTTCCTGCTGATGATCGGACGCTTCGGCGTTTCGAACGTGCCGCACAAAGCCCATGCCCACGGCCTGTCGCTGTTCGCCGCCCTCGCGACGCTCCTCGCCGTGTGCGCGGGCATCGCCATCGTGTTCCCCGCGCTCGCCCTGATCGCACTCGGAGAGAAAGACCTCCCGTTCGTCGTTCGAGCGAACGGGGAAGCGAACTGGCAACTGATGCTCCCGGGCGATCCCGAGGGCATCATGCAGCGGCTCGGCCTGATTGTCGGGGCCGCTGCACTGATCGTTGCCGAATTCTGGTTCGCCTCGGCCCTCGGCCGCATCGGGACCGCGCTCCACAGCGGCCGGCTCGCCGGCCGCGCCACCCGCTACCTCATCCTGCTCGGACTGACTCTCGGAATTCTGATCGCGTCCGGAGCACTCGCCCCGGCCTATAATTTCGGAGCGATGCCGCGCGACGTGAGCGCCGATACCGGCAAGCTTACGCAGACGACGTGGAACGACCACGGCGAGCCGCTGCTCAACAAGCTCGGCGCCGAGCGGGCAGCCGCCCGCGCCGGACTGTTCATCCTCGGCGGACTCTGCTTCGCGGGGATCTACTGGCGGATGGTCGGCGCGGGCCGCGGGGCCGTCCGCGAATGGCTCGATGTGAACGGACGGACGTGACCCGTCTCCGATACCCGTGCCGGAGGAGGGCACCGGGCATGGCATTGCTCTTCTGCTGCCCCGAGTGCGGGTCGAATTTGCGCGTGACCCGCTCGGCGGCGGTGGCCACGGTCGCGTGCCCCGGTTGCCGCGAGCCGATCCACGTCCCGCGCCACACCCACCCTGCCGAGGCGTTGCACGACACGCCGGCGGTTCCTGCCATCGAAGCGGCCCGCGCTCGTGCCGGTCTCGCCCGCCTCACACTGAGCCTCTGGCTCTTCTTGGTCTGCACCTGCATCGCCCTGCTCGCGCTCAGCCTGCGGGCGGCCGTGGGACCGCAGCCGCCCGAGTACGTGCTCGTCTGGCTGCCGCTCAGCGTGCTCACCACCATCTGCTTGGCCATCGGACTTTTGGCCTGCTGGTTCCGCGTCCGCGGTTACCTCCAGGTGCGTGGAGCCGCGTCGGCCGTGGGCGTCGAACTCTGGGTGCGGCTGCCCGCGATCGGAGCCGTCTTCACTGGAGTCGGCGAGACGTCTGCGATCACTTCGGTGCTGCCGTGGCTCGTCGGTCGCACGGTGTTCGAACTCCCGCCGGAGGTCGCCGCGCTGGCCTTCATCGGGATCGCCTGCGGGTTGATCGGCCTCGTTCTCGAATTCGCGTTCATCACCGCAGTCCACCGGCTGCTCTGGGAAACGGCGGGCTGGCAGGCGGCGAATAAGACCGGCCGCTACGCGGTGACGTTCCTCTTCTCGGCGGTTGCGGCGCTGGCGACGCTGATCGCCGGCGGCGCGACGGTGATGGCCCTTCTCGGCATCGCCCCGGCTCCGCCCATCGAAGGGGACGTCGCCGCGAATCCGCTCCCCGCGGATGTGCAGGTGGTGCGGGCCATCGTGCTGAGCGTGCTGACCGCGATCGCAGGCTTGGTCGCCTACCGCTACGGCCGGCTGCTCCGGAGCACCCGCCGGGCGCTGTCGGCGCCGCAGCCCT
>JAYVTJ010000735.1:0-3922 GCA_043774415.1 Fimbriiglobus sp.
CGGACGACGCGATGGCCGATTCCCGCGCCGTCTTCAGCGAGTTCGGCAACATGTCGTCGCCGACGGTGCTGTTCATTTTGAAGCGGCTGCACGAGCGGAAGGCGAAGTTTCCGGCGGTGCTGATCGGCTTCGGCCCCGGCATGGTCGCCGAGGCCGCGCTGGTGGAGTAACCTCGATACCTTCATGAATCTTGTCCGATCGGCGAATCGAGATTCGGGATCTCATCGTCGATCGGGTGAGCATTCTTCGGGCGGATCTCGAGCGCAGTCAGCTTCTCGATCTCCCGACGTCCGATCGCACCTAATTCTTTAAACTTTCTCGCGGTGGGAAGGATTCTCTGTTCGAACGACGAAACACCCGAGTTGTACGACTCCACGACCTTCGCGAGGGAGTTGCCCATTTTGTTGAAGTGGTCTGCGAATACGGCGAAGCGATCCGACATCTCCTGTCCGAGCCGGCTGATCGCCTGCGCGTTTTCGATGGCGTGGTGCTGGCGCCAGCCGTGTTCGATGGCGCGGAGGAGGGCCACGAGCGTGGACGGTGTCGCGAGGATGACTTTCTTGCTCAGCGCGTTTTCCACAAGGTTCGGATCAGTCTCCGCCGCGGCCGCCAAAAACGAATCGTTGGGGATGAACAGGACTACGAATTCAGGCGAAGCTTCGAATTTCGACCAGTACTCTTTGGCCGACAAGCGGTCGATGTGCGAAGACACTTGTTTCGCGTGCAAGGTGAGGCCATTCGCGCGGCCGATCTCCGTTGTCGCTTCATGGGCGTCGATGAATCCGCCCGGCGGAACTTTGGAGTCGATGACGACGATGCGGTTTGTGGGCAACCGGACGAGCATATCGGGGCGGAGGCGACCCTCCTCCGTCGCGGTCGAATCCTGCTCGGTGAAATCGCAATGCTTGACCATCCCGGCCAATTCTGCGGTTCGCCGAAGCGTGACTTCGCCCCACCGTCCGCGGATCTGGGGCGATTTGAGCGCATGCACCAGCTTCGTCGTTTCGTGCTGGAGGAGCGCTTGCCCGGATGCCACGGAGCGCAACTGTTCGCCGATGGCCCCGATGTCTCGCATCCGCTTGTCTTCGAGTTCGCGGGATGCGAGCTGGTACGCGAGCAGGGACGCGCTCATCGGCCGCACCATCGATTCGATGGCGAGCTTCTTCGCTTCCAAATCGTCCGACGACTGATCTCGCAGCGTCTTGAACTTGTCAGCGGCCAGATCGAGAAAGCCCCGGTTGTTGGATGCCAGTGCCTGAGCCGCCAGGGAGCGGAACGATTCGGTGAGCTGCGATTTCGCCTGTTCCACGAGTGTGCGCTGCTGCACCAAGTGCTGCTCGGACAGCGCGAGTCGAGTTTTCGCTTGGACCCATTTGCCCTCTGTCGCCCGCATCTCTTGCTGCGCGTCCGAGCACTCGGACTTCAATTGTTTGCGCTGCGCCCGCAGTTCTCCGATCCGGGCTTGAGCATCGGAGAGGTCCATCTGGACTCGCACGAGGATTGTGCGGGCGGGCTTTTCTCGGAACAGATACAAAACCGCGCACGCCACACTCGTCATAAGAATGCCGACCGTCGCACCGAGGGCGAATTCGATCATTGTTGGACTCAGTTGTTGCAAGAGATTTGCCGGAGTGAACATTGTTATAGCAGACATATTCTCGGCCCGCTAGAAGAATCGACCAATTTCCTTCAGCCCGGCCAGTCCCCCGGCACCTCCGCGGTGAACGTCAGCTCCTCCTTCGTGAACGGATGGCGGATCGAGAGGCTCCGGGCGTGCAGCGCGATGACGCGTTCGCGGGGGTCGTCCGAGGGTGTGCCGAAGTCGCGCGCCGGCGCATACAGGCTGTCTCCCCAGATGGGATGACCGCGACTCGCCGACTGGATGCGGAGCTGGTGCATCCGACCGGTCTCGGGCGCCAGTTCCAGCAGCGTTCCGGAATCCGACTTCCCCAGCACGCGATAGCGCAGCGTCGCCCGCTTCGCGCGCGGTGCCCCTTCGGCCGCGATCTCGGCCCGCGCCTCGTCGGGCACTTTGCGGATCCAATCTTCCCACTCGCCCGCGTCCGGCACGACCTCCCCTTCGACCCAGGCCCAGTACACCTTCCGCGCCGTGTGCTCCTCGAATTGGAGGTGGACGCGCTGCGCCGCCTTCGTGTTCCGCGCGAAGACGATCGCCCCCGAGACGGGCCGGTCGAGCCGGTGCGGGATGCCGAGGTAAACCCCCGCCGGCTTGGCGTACTTCGTCCGGATGTAATCCTTCACGAGGCTTTCGAGATTCGGAATTCCGGCCGGGGCCTGCGTCAGCAGCGGGGCCGGTTTGTCCACCACGATGAGGTGCGGATCTTCGAAGAGGATGCGGGCCGGGTCGAGGAAGTCCATGCGGCGATTGTATCGGTCTCCGCGATTGACACCGATGCGCGAATTGTGCGAATGCGACCGCAGAACGGGCCGGCCTCCGCGCCGGATTCTGCGCATTTCTTCCGAATCGCGCGGATTGGTGTCCTACAGTTCGGGCGCGTCAAACGGATCGTTCCGTCCCGTCGTGCGCGAGACTGCACCATGATCGTCACCCTGTTCGGCACCGCCGTCGCCGCCCTCGGATTGGGCTGGGCCGCCATCGCCACCGCGACCCGCTCATCCCTATTCAGCCCCGAGACGGTGAACCCGTTCGACGCCGTCGGCACCTCCGATCCGGCCGCCGACACGCTCTGCGGCGAAGCGATGACGCAGACGCACTTCGCGCAGAGCGCCGGCTGGAAGCTCGTGACGCTGACGAACCTCCGCGAGGTCGAAGACCTGCTCGACTGCCTCGAAGCCTCGAGCGTGAACGAGCGCGAAGTCCACACCCTCGGCAGTAGCAACTTCGCCGTGCGCTGGCGCTGAAGGACCCGAGATGCGAATGGAATGAGCCGCCTGCCGCACGGGACGCGGCTTTTTTTATGATCCCCCTCGGACGAGAAGTGCCGCGCTCGCGCTGTCACGGTGCGGATCGATCCCCGAAGAGGTACCTCTTCGGATTCGCGTTCGCGATCTGCCAGAAGCACTCTTCCCCCAAGGCGGCCCGGAGATTGATCGACAAGATCCGCTCGTTGTCCTGCTCGATGTCGGCCATGTAGTAGTCGGATCCGAACAGAACGCGCGTCCGGACGACGGGGTCGGTCAAGAACACCTTCAGCGCCGGTACGAACTCCTGGAAGTAGAAGATCGTGTAGGAGATGTCGGTGTACAGGTTCGGATGCTCCTTCACCATTTCGAGGATGTCATTGAGCCACGACTGCGGCCCCTGATCTCGGCCGTCGGTGTGCCACGGATCGAGGAGGAAACGGTTCCACTCGAACTGCCACCGAGGTGGGCGAGGCAGAGCCGGAGACTCGGGTGACGCTTCAGAATCGGCGCGTACAGTCGCGGTGCGGCGTAGCGTTCTGACGATGACTCATCGAGCCACACTTTCGCATCCCCGTCGAAGCCGTGCATTCCGCCGCGCTAGCAGTGCGTCATGACCGGTAGGCGCCGCTCGTCGGCGAACTCCCACACCTTGTCCAACTCGCGGTGATCCGGCGCGTAACCGAGATTGGGATAGAGTTTGATTCCGGAGAAGCTCTCCGAGTCGAAGGCCCGCCGCAGTGCTTCCGACACTCCGGAGCGACGCGGATCCACAGCATAGAACGGGGTGACGGTCTCGGGGAGCGCCGCGCGGAGGCCCAGCAATTCCCCGTGCTGGAGGTCGATTCCTTTCGCGGCCGGACCGTGGCCCATCATTTCGAGATCCATCGGCAGAACCACGAAGCGCGTGCCCGCTTTGTACCGGGCTCGGAGGAGTTCGAAGGGGTCTGATCCCACTGGTGCGCCCTTTTCCCTTCGCTAATTCCTTTTCCGATCTCGAGCTTCGTAGGAGTGGTCTATAACACGCGGCGTCCGACTG
>JAYVTJ010000736.1:0-5850 GCA_043774415.1 Fimbriiglobus sp.
GACCCGAAGACCGAGAAGGCCGGGGAACCGAAGATCCTGCTCGATCGCTTCGGTTACGAGGACACCCACGAAACGCTGAACAGCTTCACTTGGGGGCCGGACGGCTGGCTCTACGGTTGCCACGGCGTCTTCACGCACAGTAATGTCGGCAAGCCCGGCGCGAAGGACGCGGAGCGCAAGAAGATCAACGCCGGCATCTGGCGCTACCACCCGACCAAGCACACTTTTGAAATCTTCGCCGAAGGCACGAGCAACCCGTGGGGCCTCGACTACAACGCGAACGGCGACTTCTTCGCGACGGCCTGCGTGATCCCGCACCTCTACCACATCGTGCAGGGTGGCCGCTATCAGCGCCAGGCGGGGCAGCACTTCAACCCGTACACCTACGACGACATCAAGACCATCGCCAAGCACCGGCACTTCGCAGGTGGCCAGTGGAACGACGCCGACCGCGCCAAGAGCGGCGACCTCGGCGGCGGGCACGCCCACAGCGGCCTGATGATCTACCAGGGCGGAGCGTGGCCGAAGGAGTACCACGGCAAGCTCTTCATGAGCAACCTCCACGGCCACCGCATCAACGTCGATGAAGTGACGCCGAAGGGGAGCAGCTACGAAGGGGATCGCAACCCCGATTTTTTACTCACGCACGACAAGTGGAGCATCATCGTCGCGATCCACGGCGGGCCCGACGGCAACATGTACTTCTGCGACTGGTACGACAAGCAGATCTGCCACCGCAACGAGCCGGAAATCTGGGACCGCACCAACGGTCGGATGTACCGCGTGAAGTACGAGGGGACGAAGCCGGTGAAGGGATTGGATCTGCAGAAGTGCACCGATGCGGAGCTGGTGAAGTACCAGTTGAGCGACAACGATTGGTACGCGCGCCACGGGCGGAGGATTTTGCAGGAGCGCTCTGAGTCTAGGGATCAGAAAGCGAAATCGGAACTGGTGACAGCGGTTGAATTGATGGCCCCAAAACACGAACGTTCCGAAGTAAGACTCCGGGGTATTTGGCTACTTGCATCGCTCGGATCATTCGATGAAAAGTGCTTTGAAATCCTGCGAGACGACACGAACGCTCACGTGCAAGGGGCTGCTTTCTATTACTCGATCTTGCAAAAGTATTGGCCGAAACCAGCGCCGTCATTCACGGGTTATGGGATAGCCCTGCAAACGCTTGGCCCAATCGCACGCCGCTATGTGGCCAGCTCCATGATGCGAATGCCTGCGGATAAGCGATTCGCCGTGTTGCACGTCATCACCAAAGAGCAGAATTACGCGGAAAAGAGCACTCAAACCAGCGATCCTCTTTTGCCATTGCTCTACTGGTACGCCGTAGAACCAACGATCGAGGATAGTCCCGATGACATGCTCTGGTCGATGCATTCGTCTCGGATTCCCCAACTCTTTGAATTCACGGCTCGTCGCGTAGGTTCGCTCGGAACGCCTGCTGCCGGTACGGCCCTCGTTAAGAGGCTTGAAGAATACGACAAGCCACACCTACAACTCGCACTCCTTCGCGGCCTCCAAGAATCAGTGAAAGGCAAGCGCCAAGCCGATGCTCCCAAGAGTTGGGACGCCGTTTCCGCGAAGTTGCTGAAATCTGAAGACGCCGCTGTCCGCAGTATTGCACTCGCGCTCGCAGTCACCTATGGCGACGTCAGCGCCTTCGACACGCTCCGCAAAACGCTGATCGACACCAAAGCCGAACTGTCAGCCCGGCAATCCGCGCTCGCGTCGCTGCTCGATGTGCGGGACAAGCAACTTCCCGCCTTGCTGCAAGCCCTGCTCGTGGAATCCGCGATGCGTCCGCAGGCCATCCGCGCGCTCGCTTCGTTCGATGATTTCAAAACCCCGGCCGCGCTGCTGAGCGTCTACAAGAATCTCACCCCCGCCGAGAAGCGCGATGCCATCGCCACACTCGCCTCGCGGGTCGCCTTCGCCCAAGAGCTGCTCGCGGGGCTCGCGGCGAAGACGATTCCGAACGCGGATATTCCCGCCGAGATCATCCGCCAGTTGCGCAACCTCAACGACAAAGCGCTGAACGAACAGATCGCCACCGTCTGGGGCACCGTGCGCGACACGTCCGTCGAACGGAAGAAACTCATCGCCGAGTGGGGCCGGAAGCTGAATCCGGCAGCGCTTTCGACCGCCGATCTCGGAGCCGGGCGCGCGATCTACGCCCGCACCTGCCAGCAGTGCCACACGCTCTACGGCGTCGGCGGGAAGGTCGGCCCCGAGATCACCGGCGCCAACCGTGCCGACCTCGGCTACCTCCTCGAAAACATCCTCGACCCCTCGGCCGTCATCCCGAAGGAGTACGCCGCGACGAAACTCGACCTCGTCGATGGCCGCGTCGTCACCGGGATCATCAAAGAGGAAAACGCGGCGACGCTGACCGTGGCGACGGCCACCGAAACGCTGACCATCCCCGTGAAGGATGTGGACAAGCGGACGCCGAGCGAACTGTCGATGACGCCCGACGATATCGTGAAGCCGCTGAGCGAGCCGCAGGTCCGCGACCTGATCGCTTACTTGAAGTTCAATCAGCAGGTCCCGATTCTCGGCGACGGCGAGAACGCAAAGGACTTCTTCAACGGCAAAGACTTCACCGGGTGGGACGTGGACAAAGAGGTCTGGAGCGTCGAGAGCGGCGAGATCGTCGGCAAGACGAAGACGGGCCTGAAGGCGAACAACTTCGCGAAATCGACGATGGACCTCAAGGACTTCAAGCTGACGCTGAAGACAAAGCTGACGCCGAACACGGAGAACAGCGGCATCCAGTTCCGCAGCGTGCCCATCGAGAAGGGGGAGATGCGCGGCCCGCAGGCCGACATGGGCAAAGGCTGGTGGGGCAAGCTCTACGAAGAGAGCGGCCGCGGCCTGCTGGTGAAGGAGGGCGGCGAGAAGTTCGTGAAGGAAGGCGAGTGGAACGAGTACGTCGTGGAGGCGATCGGGCCGAAAGTGAAGCTCTGGATCAACGCGAACTTGGTCTGCGACTACGACGACGAGAAGCTCGCGAAGCGCGGGGTGATCGCGGTGCAGGTCCACAGCGGCGGGCCGATGGAGGTCCGCTTCAAGGACATCAAACTGGAAGTGATCGAGGCGAAGAAGAAGTAGAGCAAGATATTTTCACCGCAGAGGAAGAAGAGGACGCAGAGTGAAGCCGATCTTGGAATCCATCATTCTCCGCGTCCTCTTCTTCCTCTGCAGTGAAAATGTTTTTTGTCACAGCACCGCTTCGGCCGCCAAGTTGCCACTGCGCACCGCCCCTTCCATCGTGGCGGGCCAGCCGGTTCGGGTGTAATCCCCCGCGAGGATCAATCCCGGGATCGGCGTCCGCTGGGTCGGGCGCAGTCCGTCGATCCCGGGCACCACGCTGTACGTCGCCGTATGCTCCGTCACCACCTTCGCCTGCTGCACGCGGGCGCAGCGCATCTTCGGGAACACGCGCTGCAGTTCTTCGATAATGCGCTTTTGGATCTCCTCGCGGCCGAGCGCTTTCAACTCCCGCGAAGCGCTGACCACGACCTGCACATAGAACCGGCCCGGCGACACTTCGCCGCGGGTGAAGACCCAGTGCCCGAGGCAATCGACCAAGACCGCGTGCGGATGGTCCAGGATTTCCCGGTCGAGCCAGAGGTGGACGCTCGTGATCGGCGACGGCGTCAATTCGCCGATGCGTGCGAAGAAGGGGAGCGCGCGGAGGTCGGGCGGGAGCAGGTCGAGGACGCGCTCGAACGGCACCGCGAGGATCGCCGCATCGGCCGTCAGCGCTTCGCCGTCTCGCAAAGTCACGCCGCCGGGACGCACCTCGCGGACGCCGCAGTTCAGGCGGGTGACCACGCGGTGTCGCAGCATCCAGATTTGCAGTTCGTCGCCGTACAGCCGGCCGAGCGGAACCGTCGGAACGTGGACCGTGCCACCGTCGCGGGTCCGCAGGAAGCCATCGACGAAGACCTTGCGGGCGTATTTGAGGCCGACGTTCGCCACCGTGTCGTTGAGCGCGCTCACGAGCACGACGCTCCAGAATCGGTCGATCGTGCGACGCGTCTGCTTGTGCTTCAGCAGCCACGCTTCGAGCGGCGGGTCCGTTTCGGCCGGCATCAGCGCCAGTCGACCGATGCCGTAGGCGATCCGGAGCTTCTCGGTCGGCGTGAGATAGTGTGCGCCGAGCAGGGCGCGGCCGAGGTGGAGCGGCGCGGGCCACGGATCGGCGGCGAAGACGTTTTCGCGGCCGTCGGACGTGCGGAACCAGAGCTTCGCCTGCGGTTCCAGCAGTCCGCGCACCCCGAGCGTTTCGCAGAGGCCGTGGAAGGCTGTGCAGCAGCCCATGCTGACGTGCTGGCAGGCATCGACGAGTTCGCCGGAGGCAGGGTCGGTGAAGCTCGAAGCGCGGCCGCCGAGGCGGGGCCGCGCTTCGAGGAGCGTCACGGCGTGCCCGCGCCCGGCGAGCGCCACCGTCGCCGCGAGGCCCGCCAACCCGCCCCCCACCACGATCACGCTCGCCATCGGTTCGCCCACGCCCCGGCCGCCAATTTCAGTTTCTGCAGATGGCTCAATCGCACCCGGCAATCCAAGCTGTCCGTGCCCGCTTCGGCGATGCGCTCGAGCAGAAGGGAATAGGCCCGGCTCATGAATCGGAAGATCGCGGCGCCCTCGGGCGAGAGCAGATCGGCGAGCACCGCGCTCGAGCGGTAGAAGCCGCGGGCGCGGTCGATCTGGAAGTAGAGCAGCTCGCGCAGCGCATCGTCGTGCCTCGCTTCGTGCCACGTCGCGGGGTCGATGGTGAACCGCGCCAGCTCGTCGGCCGGGAGGTACACGCGGCCGCGCTTCCGGTCTTCGGCGAGATCGCGCAGGATATTCGTGAGCTGGAAGGCGTATCCCGCTTCCACTGACAATGCATTGGCAGTGGCGCTATCGGCCCCCGGCTTCAAACCCCAGATGCGGACGCAAGCCAATCCGACGACCCCGGCCACGCGATAGCAGTACTCTTGCAATTCGGGGAATGATCTGATGCGCACAGGGTGCAAGTCGGCTTCGACGCCGGTGATGACTTCGTGCAAGTATTCCGCCGGGATGCCGAACCGGGTGACCGTGTCGCGCAGGGCCGCGTGGCAGCGATGGGTGAATTGCCCGCTCAGCGCACCGTCGAGCTGTTCGCGCCAGCGCGGCAGCGCGAGGCGCGGATTCGGGTCGTCGGAGAGGTCGTCGGTTTCGCGGAGGAAGGCATAGAGGGCGTGCATTCCCATCGCCTTGGCGGGGGGCAGCAGGCGGAAGGCGAAGCGGAAGGAGCTGCGCGAGCGCGCCGTGCGCCGGCGGCAGTACGCGAACGAGCCGGCGAGGTTCACGAGCCGAACTTCACGCGGACCTTTTGACCGAGCCGCAGCGGCGGCTTGCCGGCCGGCGTCGGGTCGATCACTTCGATCTCGCATTCGAGTACGGTGGTCGGGTTGATCGCGAACGAGTCGGCGCTGCTGCGGGTCGGAAGGTAGCATGTACCGATGCGAGTCACGCGTCCTTCGTAGGTCAGGTCGAAATTATGCCCGTCGAAAATCGTCACCCTTTTGCCGATTTGGTCGTTGATCTTGTGAGCGAACTCGGCGTCGATCTCGGCCCGGACGATGCGGCCGCCCGTCGGCACGATGTAGAGCGCGGGCGTCCGCGTCGCGGGGCCGAAGGTCATGCCCGCCTGCGCGCTGAGCCGTTCGACGATCCCGCCGGTGCGGGCCTTCACCTTGGCCATCGCGATGAGCGATTTCGCCTCGGCGACGGCGGCCGTCGCCCCGTTGATCTTCGCCGCGGCGAGCTGCACATCGGCTTCGACCGGCTTCGTCTGGAGGCGCT
>JAYVTJ010000737.1:0-1534 GCA_043774415.1 Fimbriiglobus sp.
CGATAAGACGGGCACGCTCACGGAAGGGCGGCCCGAAGTGACCGACGCCGACATCGCAGATGAGGCGCTGGCGTTCGCGGCGGCCGTGGAAGAAGGAAGCGAACACCCGTTGGCGACGGCGGTGATCCGCTATGCCCGCGACGAGCGCGAGCTGACGTGGCCGAAGGCCGAAGGGGTGACGGTCGAAGTGGGCCGCGGCGTTTCCGGGATGGTGGCCGGGAAGCGTGTGGAGGTGGGGAAAGGGATCGAGAACGGGATCGCGGTGAGCGTGGACGGACGACCCGCCGGGACGCTGCGCGTGAGTGATCGCACACGTCCGGAGGCAAAGGGCGTCATCGAACGCCTGAAGGCGCTGGTCATCCGCCCGACGCTGCTCACGGGCGACCGTGCGGTGGCGGCCGAGGCACTCGCGGTCGAACTCGGGATCGGCGAAGTCCACACCGATCAACTGCCGGGAGATAAGCTCCGGATCATCGAGGGACTGCGGGCGGGCGGAGAGTGCGTGGCGATGGTCGGCGACGGATTGAACGATGCGCCGGCGCTCGCGGCCGCGGATGTCGGCATCGCCATGAACTCGGGGACGAACGTGGCCCAAGCCGCGGCGGGGATCACGCTGCTCCGCCCCGGATTGAACGGCGTCCTCGCAGCCCGGTCGATCGCGGTGCGGACGGGTGCGACCATCCGGCAGAACTTGGCCCTGGCGTTCCTCTACAACGCCCTGGCCGTGCCCGTCGCGGCAGGAGTGCTGATCCCGTGGCTCGGGCTGCGCATCTCCCCGGTCTGGGCCGCCGCGGCGATGGCCCTGAGCAGCCTGAGCGTGATCGGCAATTCGCTCCGGTCGGCGCGCGAGAACATCGACTGAGACTGATGCGTGAACGCTTCGAGTCCGAAAGACATCGACGATAATGAACTCGATTCGTCAGGCGATACGGAAAGTTTTTAGCGAGACGGGCGATGTCGCGTGAAGGATTCGAGAAGATACGATGAGCAATCGGAGTGAGATATCGGGTTTGGGCGATGGGACGATAGAGTGACGGGGATTCATATTTCTACCCCGCTGAAGCACTGGAACTACCCATGCGAATCGCCCGCCGGTCGGCCTTCACGCTGATCGAACTGCTCGTCGTGATCGCCATCATCGCCATTCTGATCGGCCTCTTGCTGCCGGCGGTGCAGAAGGTGCGCGAGGCGGCCGCGCGGATGAAGTGTACGAGCAACCTCAAGCAGCTCGGGCTGGCCGCGATGAACTTCGAATCGACCAACGGGGCATTGCCGCACAACGCCATCACGAAGAACAACAAGCAAATGCCGTACATCCCGTTCGTCGCCGGCTCGGTGCCCGCGCCCGGCAACGCCGGTGGTACGCAAGCCCGCTGCAGCGGCTTGGTCCCGCTGCTGCCGTACGTCGAGCAGAACAACGTTTATCCGCTCTACACATTCGGAGCCGACTGGTCGGATCCCGCGAACACGGCCGCGCTGCAGATCAAATTCCCGCTGTTCCGGTGCCCGTCCAGCCCCACGGCCGATTCGGTTT
>JAYVTJ010000738.1:0-5738 GCA_043774415.1 Fimbriiglobus sp.
GGCGCGTCGAACGGAGGCGGTTCCGCCGCGACCCGCAGGAGTACCTGAAAGCCCTCGAAAACAAGCTCATCCAGTCGGGTTTGCCGGCCTAGAAAAAAAGGGGCTACGCCGGCTCCGGGGCCGAGTGCCGCTGCGGCCGCTCGGCCCGCTTCCACGGCTACCGCGCGAAAGCGGTCGAGACCCTCGGCGGGGCGGTCGAGTGCCACCGGGCCTACTACTACTGCGGCGTCTGCGGCGCGGGCTTCTGCCCCTGGGACGCCCGCGCCGGGCTGACCGACAACCGGTTGTCACCGGCGGTCGAACGGCTGGCGACGCTGTGCGGGGCGGTCGGCGACAGCTTCGAGAAGGGCGCGGATCTCCTGGTGGAGACGGCGGGGATCCGGCTGGGCGAATCGACGGTCCGCCGCGCGACCGAAGCGGCGGGGGAGCGGATCGCGGGGCAGTTGCGCCGGGGCCGGATGTTCGGCGGGAAGCAACCGTGGGACTGGCACCGCGACGCGACGGGGCGGACGGTGGGCTACATCGCGATCGACGCCACGGGCGTGCGCCAGCAGGGCCGAGGCGGGGCGCGGGCCGACGGGCGGATGGCCTACGTCGGGATGATCTTCAACCCGCGGCCCGATCCGGAACGCGTGTTCGAGGGGTCGCCCGAGCCGGGGAAACCGATGCGGGCCCGCTACGTGAGCGGGCTCTACCCGCTGGCGGAGATGGGTCCGCTGCTGCGGACGCAGGGGGCCTCGGTGGGGCTGGACCAAGCCGAGACTTGGGTGGCGCTGAGCGACGGCGGGGCCGGCCTGGAGGAGTTCCTGCGGACGAACTTCCCGCGCGTCGAGGCGGTGATCCTGGACTTCTTCCACGCGGCGGAGTACTTGGCCCGGCTGGCGCGGACGCTGCACCCGGACGACGAGGCGGCGGCGTTGGAGCGGACGAAAGCGTGGGCGCGGATCCTGCGGGACGAAGGCGGGACGACGATGATCGCGGTGCTGGAAGAGTGGGACTGGCCACCGGTCAAAGGGCTGAAGGCGGTGCGGGCGGAGGTGCTGGGATACTTCGGGAACCAAGCGCACCGGATGGACTACCCGGCGTACGACGCCAACGGCTGGCAGATCGGCTCCGGGGCGGTGGAGAGCGCCTGCAAAACGGTGGTCGGCCAGCGGATGAAGGGCTCCGGGATGCGCTGGGGCGAACCCGGCTCGCACGCGGTCTGCCACGTGCGAGCCCTCTACCGCAGCGAGCCGAGCCAATGGGTCGCCTTCTGGAAGCGATCCATAGCGGCGTGAAACTAATGGGTACCAACTAATGTGACGCTTACCCATCGTCGTGCGGGGAGACTTCACCCCCCGGCCCCCTCTCCGAAGCGGAGAGGGGGAGTAAGAATATCGAACCCGGTCACCACTTTGCGGCGAGCGCCTTCGGCTTGTCGTCGAAGACCTTCAAATTGAACACGTTCCGCAGGTCGTCGATCATATTCGCGAGTTCGGGCCGCACGCGGCAGAGCGCCATCCGGCCGCCGTTCTTCTTCAGGAAGCCGCTGAATTCCGAGAACAGCCCGACGGCCGACGACGACATCCGGCGGACGTTCTTGAGGTCGAGCAGCACGCGCAGGTTCGGCACGTTCAGGTTGTCCTGAAGTTCCTTTTTGATGTGCAGCAGCTCCGCCTCTTCGACCATGTAGACGTCGTTGATGCGGACGATGGTGATCGGCCCCTCGCGGGAGATGCGCAGCCGGCCGCGGACGACGCCCTTCATCGCCGAAGCTTTGCCGAGGATCGCCCCCGCGGCGCTGGCCGCGTCGTCGTGCTCGTCGTCGGCCTTCTTCATGGCGCTGTCGAACTCTTCGAACGCCGACGATTTCGGGCCGGTGTCGTCGTCGAGGGTTTTGAGCGCCCACTCTTCGAGGTCTCGCTGCGAGAGCTGCTTCTCGTGGAAGGTCACGCGGAATTCGAGCGGCCCGGCCGCGACCTTGTCGTTCTTGTGCAGGGGCCATTCCTCGCTGCTCGGCACCTCTTCGCCGTTGACGGTCGTCTTCTTGCCGCTGCCGAGATCGCGGATGAAGACCTTCTTGCCGCGGACGACCATGGCGCACTGCTGGCCGCCCATCTCGGGGTGCTGCGCCCGGAGCTGGCAGGCTTTGTCCGTGCCGATGAGGAAGAGATCGACGTGGATGGGGATCGGCATCCCGCGGTGCTTCCCTTTGGAAACGATGAGGTAGAATTTCATGGGCCACCGACGGGAGAGTCGAACGCGGGCGGAGGGGATTGTGAGAAATGCTACCGCGCCGGATATGAGCGTGCAATGAAGAAGAAGGGGGTCGCGATTCGCGAACTCAGCGGGCGAGCGCCGTCAAAGCGTCGAGGGAAGCTTGAATTAGCCTATCGGTGAACAGCCTTTGTTTCCGTGCGGCTGCGGCCGGGCCAGCGGGCCAGCGCTCTAGCGCTTCCTGCACTCCAGCCAAAGTCGATTCAGCGCCTTCTTTCGAGATCAACCAATCGACAGTCGCCAGAGCCTCCATCCCGAGTGGCGACTGGAACCCGTCGATCAGTTCGTCCGTCCACTCGATGACTGCGGCGAATGCAGACCCTTCGGACGTCGTGAAGTAGTCCGAGACTTCCGCACGCCTCGCATCGTCGAATCGAATCGTTTCGGTCGGGGAAGCGTCCGCGATCCTCTTGTCGCAATGCAAGTAGCTTCCGTCCAGTGCATTCAGCAAATGCCCGAGGTTTTGCGCGTAGGGCCCGTACCTGTCGGCGACATAGGTGAGGTTCAGAGGGTTGTCGAGATTCCGAACGCCGATCACCCGCTGGAGGAACCACGCGAGCTTTTGGATTTCGAGGATCGAGCATTCGAGCCCCAGAACACCGTATCGGCGTACCATTTCGGCGATCATGGCGCGGGCCGGAGTCAGCCGCTCTACCCCGTGACCCTTTACGACATTCTGGTATCGGGCAGTCGGTTCGAATACGACGACTTCCAAGTCCGCGAGTTCGCCGAGCGCCTGCTCGATGAGCGGACGGACAGAATTCCAATCCAAGCCCCCGTTGCCACTACCGAGAGGTGGTACCGCAATGGAGCGGATCCCCTTCGTTCGGATCACCTCCCGCAGACCCTCCAACCCTTCGGCGATCCATTCGAGACGCGAGGGCTGGCGCCAGTGCCGTTTCGTCGGAAAATTGATGATCCAGCGCGGTCCCGACAGTTCGGTCGTCTCCGTCACGAACATCTGACCGGTAACGACTTCACCCCGTTTCGACGCAGCCTGGTAAGCTTTGAAGTTCTCGGGGAAGCGCTCTTTGAACATTAGCGCGATCCCTTTACCCATCACGCCCACCGTATTGACGGTGTTCACGACGGCATCGACATCGGCTTCCAGCAAATTGCCCTGCGCGAAGCGGATCATGTCAGAAGTACCAACTCGGAAGGACTTTCACGGGTATCGTCAAGTCGCGCTCTCCCACTGTAGTCTCCACTCGCTCCCGCGCAAGAGTATCGTGGCATGCAATCCCGATAAGGGCTTCGGCCGGTATCTTCAGGTGGGCGAGCGCCTCCGCTTGATACCTCCCCATTTTGCCGGGATCTTCCGGGTCGCGCGAGAAGTCTCCGCTTTTGAGCAAGTTCCAGTCGATGCGATGCAAGTCGGACATCTCTTCGAAGTAGTCGGTTTCGCGGAGAACGGCGTGCCCATTGGTGAATACGAAGCGAGTTCCGACTTCCCGGAGTTTGTGGAGCGACGAAACCAGAACCACGATTTCGCCATTGCGCCTTCTAGCGACCCCGTTGTAACCGGTTTTGATGTTGAGCATCATGACCGACTTCTGAGCGAAATAGAATGGGACATAGTCGCTGAGCACGCCTTTCATTCCTATTGGGACAGTCTGCGAGGATCGCTTGTCGATCAGATTCGCTATCCCGATCGGAATGAAATTCGGATCCTTCACATCACTGTTTTTACAGTGCAGTCCGTGGTCGAGTATCCACGGCACGTTGTCGATGTGCGTGATGCGGAAAATCCTCGCATCTTCGGGACACAACTCCGCCATGCGACCTCACGCCTTCTTCTCGGCTGGGAACGCATCCTCCGGGTGATCGCCCGCGGCGTGCTTCTCGGGGTCGAACCAGCTCGGCTTGAACTCGATCCGCGTGCGGTGCTTCATCGCGAGGTTCGCCGTCAGCGCCAGGATTGCGTCGGCCATGGCGATCTCCCCGTGGCAGCGCGGCAGGATGTCGGCGTACTTCCACTTCTTCTTGCCGTCGGCGCCGACCTCGGCCTCGTAGCTCACGGGCTGCTTCATCTCCTGCCACTTGCGGATGCAGTAGGCGAAGTGCTCCATCTCGGAGCGGTAACCGCGGATGTCCGAGTCCCACGCCGGTCCGCTCGGCCCCTTGCTGATGGCCGCGCCGCCTCCGCCGCCCCAAGTGCTACTCGCCTCGGCCGCGGGCTTGCCGTCCTTGCTCACAGTCACCGTGAGCGCCGTGTCCTTGCCGCCGGCGTCCCCCTTCTTGCCGGGATCCTTCTCCTTGAAGAGGTAGACGTTCGCCTCCTTCTCGACGATCATCGTCCCCCGGCTGCCCATCAGGCACTCGCCGTAGTCCTCGAAGCCGTTCGTGCTCATCGATGAGTACGTCACGACGACGACATCCTGCTTGTTCGTGGCATAGGTGGCGCCGGGGAATTCGTAGGTGACGAAGACGCCGTCCTCGCAGTCGCGCGGGTTCTTGCCGGGGCCGTAGAAGGCCTTCACCCCGCTGCCGAGGACCGCGATCGGCTTGACCTTGCCGAGGAAGATGCTCGACGCGTCGAGTTGGTGGCTGCCGAGTTCGGCCATCAGTCCGCCGCCGGTGCGGTCCGAGATGCGCCAGCGCACGAGTTCCTTGATGTCGGTGTAGTAGGGCTCGCTCTTCGCCCCCGGCTTCGGCTCGTACTTCTTGTCCGGGTCGAGCGCCGCGATCGGCACGAACTGCAACTTGTCCAGTTCGGCCTGCGGGAGCTTGTCGGAGTCCTGCTTCCGGATCGGCGGGTACCAGCCGTCACGGATCGTCGGCAGATCGTAGGCGGGGTCGAAGGCTTCTTTGTCCTTCGGCGAATAGGCCATCGGCCACGAGTTGTTCCGGTGCCAGAGGGCGCGGATGTGCTTGATGTCCCCGATCAGACCCGAGTTGATCACTTCCAATGCGTGGGCGTAGAGCATGGAGTAGTGGCGCTGGTGGCCGATGCTCAGGAGCAGCCCCTTCTCTTTGGCTTTGGCGATCATCGCCTTGCAGTCGGCGATGGTGCGCGCCATCAGCTTTTCGCAGAGCACATGGAGGCCGGCCTCCATGCACTGGATCGTGAGGGGCCGGTGCGTGATGAGCGGCGTCGCGATGATGACGCCTTCGAGGCCGAGCTTGTCCTTGTCCGCAAGGAGCGATTCGACGGTGTCGTACCGCCCGATCTTTTTGGCCTCGGCTTCGCCGTAGAGCTTGTTCAGTCCCTTGCGGGGGGGTGAAGTCGGATCGCCGGCGACAATGCGGTCGAGATTGTAAGGCCGCACATCGCAGACCGCGACGATCTTCGTGAAGTCCGGATTGTGGTCGCCGACGAGGATGCCCCCTTCGTCGCCGCAGCCGATGAGCGCGACCTTGACGGGGTTGTTCCCCTTCCACTGGTCGTAGCCGAAGTAGACGGCGGCGCTCACGGGCACCACGGCCCCGGCGGCCGCGGCGACCTTCATGAAGGTGCGCCGCGTCGGGTCGTTCGGGTT
>JAYVTJ010000739.1:0-3718 GCA_043774415.1 Fimbriiglobus sp.
GGGACGACGACGCGGACGATGACCGCCCGTCTAAGAAGAAGAAAAAGAAACGCTCCTCGAACATGGAATCCAAGAAGACGACCGCGGGGCTGCTCGCCCTACTCCTCGGCGGCTGGGGCGTCCACAAGTTCTACCTCGGCTATACCAACGCGGGGGTGATCCAGATCGTCGCATCCATCTTCACCTGCGGCATCGCCAGTATCATTCCGCTCATCGAAGGGATTATGTACCTGACGAAGAGCGACGAGGAATTCATCGAGACCTACCAGATCGGCGAGAAGCAGTGGTTCTGATCGGGTCCGCGCGGGTTGCACCCCCGTAGGGCGTGGTCGTGTCTGCGAGACCCGCCGCGCCCGCATGCCCGACGGCGGGTCTCGCGGACCGGACCACGCCCTACGCCTTTCAGTTTCTCCCGAAGGCGCACCCGTCCATGATCCGCTTCGCCTGCCCGCAGTGCAGCAACGACTATTCGGCCGCCGAAGAGCACGCGGGCAAGCGCACGACCTGCAAGAAGTGCGGGACGAAGTTCCTCATCCCCGCTCCGGATGCGGAATCCCTGCCCTACTCCGTCGAAGCTTCGGTGCCCCCGGCTCCGCCGGTGCCCGAGCCATCGCGTCCGCTCGCTCCGTCCGTGCCGGAACCGCCGCCGCTGCCGCCCGAAGTCCCCGTCGAGTTGAATCCGTGCCCGAAGTGCGGCGCGAAGATGTCGGTGCGGCCCGAAGATGTCGGCTTCGACCTCCAGTGCCCCTTCTGCCAGACCACGTTCCGCGGCGAAGCGGCCACCGAACCGGCCCCGACATCGGCCGAACCACCGCCGCCGGAACCCGAACCGGCAGGCGTCGAGATCGCCCCGTGCCCGAAGTGCCGGGCGGAGTTGACCGTGGCCCCGGGGGACGTGGGCGGCGAAGTCGAGTGCCCTTTCTGCCAGACGGTCTACCTCGCCGCAAAGCCGAAGCCCAAGCCGAACACCCTACTGGCGCGCCCGAGCGTTCGCCCCCCGTCCCCGCCCGAACCGAAGGGCAAGAAGAAGGGCGATGACGACGACGAGAAGTCGCCCATCCGGATGAAGGTCGAAGTCGAGCGCGACGACGACGACGATGACGACGACGATTATCGGCCGCGGAAGAAAAAGAAGCGGCGCCGCCGGAGCCGGAGCAATTCCGATCCGTACGATTCCGACCTCCGCGATCGGTTGCACATCATGGAGCCGAGCGACGGCATCAACTGCCTGATCCTCGGGCTACTCACGTTTTTCTGCTGCGTCATCGTCGCGTTCTGGTCGATCCCGAAGTGCCGGGAGACGATGTCGAAAGTGGACTCCGGGGTCATGGACAGCTCCGCGAAAACGCCCGCTCTGGTCGGGTTGATCTTCGCCTACCTCGGGATCGCGTTCTTCTTTCTGAACGTCATCGCGAACTGCGTCTTCGCGGGGATCGGCGGCGGACGCTGAGTCCGCGTGCGGTCCGCGGCCTTCGACACGGTTTCGGAGAGAAGCAGCGATCTTGGCCGTCCGCGCGAAGACCGCGACCCCGGCCGATTCCGCATCGGCGCCGTGCACCGGTCGCGGCCGCTGCGGGGCGTAGACCCGTCGCAGAATCGCCTGGAGCGAGTCCCGATCCGAACCGCCCGTCGCTTCGACGCGCATCTCCGCCGGCATCTCGACGAAGATCATCGCGGCATCTTCGCGCAGCAATTTCACGCCGCACTCGGCGAGGGCCGCACGGTGGACCACGAATTCGCGGATCCGCGATTCCTCCGGCGACCGAAAGCAATTCGGACACGACACACTCTCGACGAACCGCGGGTCAAGTTGCTCGTGAGCGCCCAGCGGAGTCTGGCACGCGAAGCAGAGTGTGCGCGGCGACTCTCCCAAGTCCGGTTCCAATCCGACGCGCTTGTCGAAGACGAAACACTCGCCCTGGTAGTGCGCGCCGCCGCATTCCTCGAAGTATTTGAGGATGCCGCCGTCGAGCTGATAGACCTGCTCGAACCCTTCGCGACGCAGATACGGCGCGGCCTTCTCGCAGCGGATACCGCCGGTGCAGAACGTTACGACCGGTTGCCGCTTCCATTCTTCGGGCAGCTTTGTAACCGCGTTCGGGAAGTCGCGGAAGTGTTCGATGCCAATCGGCGTGGCACCGCGGAAAGTGCCGAGCTTCACTTCGAAATCGTTGCGAGTATCGAGCAGCGTTACGGGTCGGCCTTCATCGAGCCACCTCTTCAATTCGCGCGGCGACAGCCTCGGAGCCGGATCGCCGGCCGGATCGATGCCGGGGACGCCGAAGGCGATGATCTCCTTCTTGATCTTCACGAGCATCCGCGTGAAAGGTTGCTCCGCGCTGACGCTCACTTTGGGTTCGAGCGCTTCCAATCCCGGAATGCCGCGCAGGTCCGCGAGGAGCAGTTCGACGTGCGGTTGCGCGCCGGCGACGAACAGGTTGATGCCTTCAGGGCTGAGCAGGATGGTGCCGCGGAGATCCCGCGATTTGCAGAGCGCGAGCAGCCGCTCGCGCAGCGGCGGGAGGTCGGCCAGCGGTGCAAACCGGTACGCGGCGATGTTGGTGACGGAGGGCATGGCGCCTTTATAGCCCCGCGAGCGGCGCCGTCGCGTCGCCGAACTGCGTGGCCTTCACGCCCATGCGGTTCATAATTCCCAGATACAGCCCGCAGAGTCGGCGGTCCGCATCGGGTTTGCCAAGGTAGTCCAGCACGCGGCCGGTTTCGAGCTTGCCCCCGAGGCCGCCGACTGTGAGCACCGGGAGCTTGGTGCTGTCGTGCTGACTCCCGGCCCACATGTTCGAGACGAACATCAGGCACGAGTTGTCGAGTACGGTCGTATCGCCTTCTTTCATCTCGGCAAGTTTGCCTGCGAGATAGGCGAGGTGGCCGACGTAAAAGCGCGTGATGCGCTCGTAGCCGTCGGAGTTCTCGTCGTGCGATGCGGGGTGGTGGGCCGAGCGAACGTCGAGGAACGGGTAGAACAGCCCCGAGAGATCGCGGCACATCAGCAGCGTGGCGACACGGCACTTGTCGGTCTGGAAGGCGATGGCGATGATGTCGCACATCAGCCGCATGTGCTCGCGGATGTCCTCGGGTAGGCCGTTGTCGGGCCGCTTCATCGAGAACTTGGCACCCGGCTTGTCCTTCGCCTCGCCCGTCTCCTTCTTCACTGCGCTGACGCGCTTCTCGACTTCGCGAACGCTCGTCAGGTATTCGTCGAGCTTCGCCTTATCCGTCGAACTGACCTTCCCGTTCAGCGCGGCCGTCTGATCGCGGACGCGGTCCAAGATGCTCAGCGTCCGCCGGCTGCCCTGGTTGTCGAAGAGGCTGTCGAAGGCCAGCGACGGGTAGACCTCCATCGGCACCGGCGCGGTCGCGTCCTGCCAGGAGATGTGCGAGCTGTAGGCCATCGAAAAGTTCGTCTCGTGGTAGCCGGTGATCGGCTGCTCGCATCCGAGGACCAAACTCGGCTGCGATGTTTCTTCTTCGAAGTGAGCCGCGAGGCGCTGATCCATGCTGACGCCGCCGCGCAGCACGGCCCCCTTCTGGAGCGACGCCCCCGAGAGGATGTTGCCCGTTTGGCCGGGGTGAATGCCGACCCCCGTGGCCGACTTGTTGAACAGCCCCGAAATGACGTTGAGCTTCGCGCGGAACGGGTCGAGCGGCTTGAGGCTCTTGCCCAGTTCCATCTCGGCCCCGGCCCCTTTGGCCGACCAGT
>JAYVTJ010000740.1:0-3611 GCA_043774415.1 Fimbriiglobus sp.
CGTCGCCGAGGCGGATGGCGCAGTTCTTGGCCAAGATCGTGATGCCGCGCTCGCGCTCCTGGTCGTTGCTGTCCATGATGAGGCCGTGCTGGCCCCCGACGAGCTTGTCGAGTTCTTCGCTGCGGAAGAGGCCGGACTGCCGGAGCATCTGATCGACGAGGGTGGTTTTGCCGTGGTCGACGTGGGCGATGACGGCGACGTTGCGGATGTCGGTGCGCTTCATTGGATGCGGGGGTTCGGCGAGGGTCGTGGATGCAACAATAGTCTATTCTACGGACGGCGGCCCCGAGTGCGAGTCCCCATCGCGAGTGGATTCCGTGAACTTCTGTCGGATTGTCCCGATCGATCAACGGCTCACTTCTTGATGTCCGCTTGGAACTTCAGCAATCCCATCCCTTCGGGACGCGGACTCGCATCCGCCGGACCGCTCCACGTTTGCACGCCGAGGCCGGGGACGACCCGACTGACATTCATGCCCCACGTCGAGCCGCTGGGGATTGCGGCGCCCGTGAGTTCCGCACGGGGGATCGCGATCTCGGCCGTCCAACCGGTCGCGGTGCTGGCGATGGCGACGTGCCACTTCGGATTCCACCCCTTCTCGCCCCAGCAATCCTCTGCGACGCAGCCGCGATGGTCGACCTGGAAGCGGAAGTACGTCTGATAGTCGCGGTCGAGGTCGAGCAGGATGTCCACGCGGTCGTGACCGCTCAGGTCCTCGTCGCGCAAGCGCTTCTCGGCCTTCGGCACCTGCTTCCCCTCCGGATGGGCGCACTCCACCGCTATGTAGAGGTAGTCGTCGTCGTGGGCGAAGTGGGCCGTCGTGCCGTACTCCTTGAGGTCGGCGCCCTTCGTACTGCTCTTCATTTCGAGTGGCTTGAAGATCTGCCAGCAATCGTCGTCGAGCTTGCCGTCCAAGTAAGGACGCTTCGCCGCCGTCGGGCAGATCGCCAGCGGCTTCGGCTGCACCGGCATCGCGGAGCGGTTGAAGAGCCAGACCTCGGCGGCGAGGCAATCTCGCCACAAGTCCACGCCCGGCGGCAGATCGCTCGCGCCGGGGACATGCTGGAAGTAGGCCGCCATCTGATTCGCCGCGTCGCCCGTGAGGCCGAGCTGCCGACGGGCCGCGAGCGTCGCCAAGTGGATCGCCGGATCGCGGCGGTAGACCGGGCCGAAGCCCGCGAGCTTGGTTTCGAGTTCGAGGCAGGCCTTCCAGCACGACTTCGCGGCATCCGGGTCATCGATGCGGTACTGTTGCCGATCCATTTGCACTTCGAGGCGCGTCGCCGGCTTCACTCCACCGCCACCGGCAGGAACCATCGACCCTTTTTCATACGTCCAGCGGTGTTCGCCTTCGCCCCAATGGCGGGCTTCGGCGCTCGCGTAGTATTTCGAGAGCCAGCGCACGGCTTCGACCGCTTCGGGGAATGCGGCGTACAGCGCGACTGCGAGCAGGTACATTTCCCGCGCGGCGACCCATTTGCCGCTTGCCGCAAGCTGCCGGCCGAGCGACACGGCTGTGCGGCAGGCGATGTCGTCAGGCATTTCCTTGAGCGAGCCGGCGATGCTCGCGAGCGTCTGCTCGGCGGCGTTGGCCGAGGTCGCCGCGAGGGCCATCCCTTCGAGGCGCTGACGGGTCTTCACAGCTTTCTCGCGCTCGGCGAGCACGAGTTCCAAGCCGTCGCCGAAGATCGGCAGCTTCCGGCGGGCCGTGCCGCCTTCCGCGAGCGTGATTCCCTGCATGAGATCGGTGTGCGACTCGGCGCCGGGCATCCGATGCGAGATGAGGCGGAAGGCGCGCTGCTTCGGCGAGTTCAACCCGCTGCCGCTGAGGGCGAAGCTCGCCTCGGCGAACTGCTGCGGGGCGTCGAGCAGGCGTTTCTCGAACGCGGTTTGATCGGACTTCACGGGGCAGTCGGCACCCGACTCGTCGCCGATGGCGTAAAGCTTCTTCGGCGAATGGACTTCCAGACCGAGCACCTGCAACTGTTCGGGGTACGCCTTCGGATCATCGCAGAGTTTGAAGGCCTTCCGCGCCGCGAGGAGCACCACCTGTTCGGCCGGAGTCGAATTGCGGAGGATGCCGTCGGAGACGATCACTTCCGGTTTCCAGATGCGGTACGCGAGCACGAGCTGACGGACGAGTCGCTGTTCCGAATCGGCGCCGAGCTTGTCCCACGCGGCGAGCAAATCCTTCGGCGAACCTTCTTGAAGGTGGTTCGGCACGGGGAACGCCCATTCGCATTCCGAAGCCGCTCCGCCGGCGGAGCGCATCGCGGCCGAGGTGCGGAACGGGTCGAGGCAGCGGTGCGTCGGGGCACTGTTCGCGTCGGAAGTCGTGAGCGCGACGGCCGCGGTGACATACCCCTGACAGACGCTCCAGCGGGCGACCGCGTCCAGCGGCAGACCCCGGCCGCTCGCTTGGGCGAAGAGGATCGCGGCGTGCTGGGCCCCGCATTTCTGCGTCTGCCAAGTCGTCCCGGCGTCCGAACTTTTCAGGATGACGC
Organism: Fimbriiglobus sp.; assembly: GCA_043774415.1. GTDB lineage: Bacteria > Planctomycetota > Planctomycetia > Gemmatales > Gemmataceae > JALHQU01. The sequence continues at coordinate 2,505 of JAYVTJ010000740.1, forward strand.
CGAGATCGCCGACGGCGACGAGTTCCTTTTCGCTCGCCGCACAGAGGCTGTGGATCGGGATGCTCCAGCCGGTCTTGCACAGGTCCCACGTCTTCCCGGCATCGAGGGAACGGAGGATCACGGACCCGGGCCGACCGGCGATCCAGATGCTGTTCCCCTTGCGGGCGACCGTGCGGAAGTCGAGGCATTCGAGCACTTCGGCCGACAATCCGAGTTTCGCCACGCTCCACTTCGTTCCGCTCGTTTCACTCAGCAGCACGACGCCGCCGGAGCAGGCTGCGACCGCGTTTGTGCCTTGCAGCGAGATGGCATTCACGGACCGGCCATTGAGACTGTCGAGTTCGGCCGCGGCGATGGTTCCATCGCGCACCGTCGAAAGCTTCGACCACGCTCCACCGAGGATGCCGTGGTTGAGGGCGGTGAAGTCGGAACCGAGCCAGGTCGTGGCGCGGGTGCCGCGCAGGGCCGACCATGTCTTGCCGCCATCTTTGGTTGTGAACGCGCCGCTGGCCACGAGATCGGAGCCGTCGCCGCAGGCGATCCCGGACGTCTCGCTGAAGAATTTGACGGAGTTCAATCCGGGAAGATCGCCGTTGCTGCGCTCGGTCCAAGTCGCGCCGCAATCTTCGGTGAAGAGCACAACGCCCGAAGTCCCCGCGTCGTTCGGCAGCACCGTCCGGCCCACCGCCCAGCCGCAGTAGGGGCTGAGGAAGTGGACGGAGCGCAGACAGGCTTTCGTGCCGGAAATCTGCCGTTCCCAGTTCTTGCCGCCGTCCGGGGTGTGCCAGATGACGCCCTGCTCGCCGACGGCCCAGCCTTCTTTCGCATCCACGAAGTGGACGGCGTGCAACGGGGCATCGTCGAACGCGGGCGGCAGATTCGAGGCGGAGGCGAAACTCGAACCGAGCAGGCCGGCAAAAGCCGCGAGTAGCAGACCGCGCATGGGCCATCTCCGGGGTGCAGTGCAACCGACCGGGGGAATAGCGTGGTTCAGGGGGGTGTGCCAGTGCAGTTGGCGAGTGGGGTGCGCCAACGGATTCTGGCACGGGCGAGCGATCCCCACTGAGAATGATTTCGACGCCGCTGCACCACCCCCGATCGGAATCA
>JAYVTJ010000741.1:0-5594 GCA_043774415.1 Fimbriiglobus sp.
TCCGATTGAAATCCACATCGGCGGCACGCGACTCAGTCTCAGAAAACGCGAAGCCGCTCAGATCACCGTCATCCTCCTCTGACAATTTCCCATGTCGAACCGTAGTCTCACCGTCGCGCTCGTCGGCAATCCAAACACCGGGAAGTCCACGCTCTTCAACGCGCTCACCGGTTTGCGGCAGCACGTCGGCAACTATCCCGGCGTCACGGTCGACCTGAAGAAGGGGCACTTCACCTTCGGCGAAACGCGATTCGAACTCATCGACCTCCCCGGCACCTACAGCCTCGCGGCCCGCAGCCCGGACGAACTCGTCGCCGTGGAATTGCTGCTCGGTCGCCGGTCCGAGGAGCCGCCGCCGGATGTCGTCCTGTCCATCGTCGATGCGTCGAACTTGGATCGTCACCTCTACCTGACGACGCAGTTGCTCGAACTCGGCAAGCCGGTGGTGGTCGCAGTGAACATGGTCGATCTCGCCTCGTCGCAGGGGATCACCGTCGATTGCGCCGCGCTGACGCGCGAGTTCGGCATCCCGTTCCTGCCGGTGCAGGCGAATCGAGGGGTCGGCCTGGATGTCCTCCAGCGGACGCTGCTCGACGCGGCCAAGGCCGGCATTGCGCCGACTCCCCTGCCCCTCCCCGCGGCGCTCGAATCCGAAACCGCGGAGTTGGCGAAGCTGCTGGGCAAGGCTGGTTCACCCTTCCTCGCGCGCCGGTTGATCCTCGACGTGAACGGCGCGACCGAGCGCTGGTTCATCGAACACCGCGATCCGACCCTCGCCCACACCCTCGTCGACATCCGAGCGCGCTTGAACGCCGCCGGATGCCCCGTCCCCGCCATCGAAGCGAAGACGCGCTTCGCCCGCATCCGGCAGGTCGTCGCACTCGCGGTGACGAAGCCGGCCATCCGCGCGGTCACGCTCACCGACAAGATCGACCGCGTGCTGACGCACCGCGTCTGGGGGGCGTTCTTCTTCTTCGCGATCCTCTTCCTCATGTTCGTCTCGATCTTCTGGGCCGCCGATCCGGTGATGGCCCTCATCGACAGCGGCACGAAGTGGGTCTCGGGGAAAGTCGAAGGGGCGATGCCGGTGGGTCCGCTGCGCTCGCTGCTGACGAGCGGCCTCATCGCCGGTGTCGGCGGCGTGCTGAAGTTTCTGCCGCAGATGCTCATCCTGTTCGCGTTCATCGCGGTGCTCGAAGACTGCGGCTACATGGCCCGGGCCGCGTTCCTCATGGACCGCATCATGAGCCGGTGCGGCATGAGTGGGAAATCGTTCATCCCCCTGCTCTCGTCGGTGGCCTGCGCCGTTCCCGGCATCATGGGGACGCGGGTGATCGAGAATCGCCGGGATCGCTTCGCCACGATCCTCGTCGCCCCCCTGATTTCCTGCTCGGCCCGCATCCCCGTCTATGCCCTGATGATCAGCCTGTTCCTGCCACGACAGGAATACTCGGCGTGGTCGCGCGGACTGATGATGTTCGGCATGTACATGGTCGGCTTCATCGCGGCCCCGGTCGTCGCGGTGATCCTCCGCAAGACTTTGCTGCGCGGCGAACGCTCCCTCTTCGTCATGGAGTTGCCCGCGTACAAGCGGCCGGCGCCGACGATGATCGCCCGGCGCGTCTACGATGCGGCTTGGGCGTTCGTCTACCGCGCCGGCACCGTGATCCTCGCGACGATGGTGCTCGTCTGGGCCGCGCTCTACTTCCCGTACACGAGCCCCGAGGGGTACAATTACGATGAGCGCGCCGAAGCGTTGAGCGATGTGGCGAAGTCTTCGGACGACGATGTACGGGAGAAACTCGGCGAGAACCCGGCCGAGAGCGAGTACGCCAAGCTCGGACTCGATGTGACGAAGCCGCCGGAAGAGATCCGCAAAGAAGCGGGCAAACGGGCGCTCACCACTCGGAGCGAGCACCAGCGTCAGAGCTACCTCGGCCGCGCCGGCCGCGCGATGGAACCGGTGTTCGAGCCGCTCGGCTGGGATTGGCGCATCGGTGTGGCGGCGCTCGCGAGTTTCCCGGCCCGCGAGGTCATCGTCGGCACGATGGCGATCCTGTACGAAGTCGAAGATGATGAAGAAGACGCGAACCGCGACGGATTGCTGATGGCGATCCGCGACGATTGGAAGGGGAGCGACAGCGCCCGGAGTCGCCATCCGATTCCCGTGGCGCTGTCGGTGATGGTCTTCTTCGCGCTCTGTTGCCAATGCGCTTCCACGCTCGCCGTGATCCGTCGGGAAACGCGGAGCCTGCTCTGGCCGACGTTCACGTTCGTCTACATGACGGCGCTCGCCTACGGCGGCGCGTTCGCCGCCTTCCAACTCGGCCGGCTCATCTGGAGCGGATCGCCATGAGCATCCAAGAACTCGGCGTCTACGGTGCGATCGCGCTGGCCGTGGCCTACTGGCTCCGCGGGTTCGTGAAGCTGGGTCGGGGCAAGTCCGCCGGCTGCGGCTCCGGCTGCGGGAAGTGCGGGGCGCCGGTTGTCGAAGCGGCGTCGAAGCGGATTGGGCTACCGCAGGTGTGATGCTTGTAGGTCACGCTCTGCGTGACGCGGTGATGAATTGCGCTTTCGGTGTTCGGAAGGTAGCGTCACGCAGAGCGCGACCTACGAGAGCCGCTCGCCGAGACCGATTCCGTCCGGTATAATCAATAGGCCAAGTTCGCTCCCCACAGGATGTTCCCCCATGGTCGTCAAGCTGCTCATCGTCTGCTTCGTTTGCCTCGCGATCATGGCGGCGACGGCCGCCCCCGTTGCCGCAGCCGAGAATCCGACCATCGTCGTCGAAACGTCGATGGGCTCGTTCGAGGTCGAACTCTACGCCGACAAGGCCCCGAAGACGGTCGCGAATATCCTCGGATACGTGGACGACAAGTTTTACGAAGGGCTGATCTTCCACCGCGTCATCGGCAACTTCATGGTCCAGGGGGGCGGGTTCAGCCCGAAGCTCGAAAAGAAAGAGACGAAGAAGGCCATCGTCAACGAATCGGCCAACGGCCTCTCGAACATTCGCGGCACCGTCGCGATGGCGCGCACCAACGTCGCCGACAGCGCCACGTCGCAGTTCTATGTGAACGTCAAGGACAACACAGGCCTCGACCGCGCCAACTACGATGACGGAGTCGGTTACTGCGTCTTCGGCAAAGTGACGAAGGGGATGGACGTCGTCGATAAGATCAAGGAAGTGAAGACCGAGACGCGCGGCGGCATGAAGGATGTGCCGGTCGATGACGTGACGATCAAATCGGTGAAGGTGAAGAAGTAGCATCCGGAGGCAAGCATGAGCGCCACCGCCGCACTCGTACTGGCCGGATGATTTTTGAACACGCTGCGCCGGCGCTGATTTGTAACGGCCGGTAGGATTTCCGGTTGAGTCGCGCCCCTCGGCGCGGCATGCTAGAAGGTCACGATTCCGTCGCGGTTCTCGGAGCGAACTCATGAAGCGCCTGATGTTGGTTTCGGCGGCGGCGATCGGTGCGGCGGGCATGTCCGCCGCCCAAGAAATCCAAGTCCAGCAGGTGCAACTGCAGGTGCAGTTCAAGCAGGTTCAAATCCAGCCGGGCTATCCCGTGCAGCCGGTGCCCACGAAACCCGGCGAGAAGACCGAATTCAAGCCGGCCGAAGGCAGCACGGCCGATCCGAAATCGCTCGATGTGAACGAGAAGGAATCGCTCAAAGCGCGCGACCTCGTGCGCCAGTTGAACAGCGTCTCGTACAAGGAGCGCGAAGTCGCGACACGCGACATCGCCAAGATGGGCCGCTTCGCCGTGCCCGCGCTCAAGGACGCCCTCGCGACCGAGAGCAGTCCCGAAGTCCGCCTCCGCATCGATCTCGTGCTGCCCAAGGCCGAAGCCGAGGACATGCAGGCCCGCGTCTCCTGCTTCCTGCTCGACGCCGAGGGCAAGTTCCAGCACGAACTCCCCGGCTGGACCAAGTTCAAAGCCCTGCTCGGGAACGACAAATCGACCCGCGAACTCTTCGCCGAGGTGCTGAAGAACCGGACCTACCACGGCCTGCTGCTCGCCTGCGATCTCCCCGCGAACGAACTCGGCTCCGTGCTGATCGCGCACTATCAGGCCATGCAGACCGCCATGAACGGCGGGTTCAATGGTCGGGGTGGCCGCGGTCCGATCAACGTCCAGCCCACGACGGCCGAGATTGCCGTGCTCGCCTTCCTGGAGTCGATCTATCCCGACAAGGAGATGGTTCTCACGAACAACTGGAACTACACGTCGGTGGCGAGCTACCTCTACAACGCCGACATCCAGACTGCGATGATCCCCGGCCGTGCGCCCGGCAAGTACGGCGTCGTGCTCAAGAAGATTCTGACGCGCTGGCTCGACAGCCGCGAATCGGGCATCGGCGCCCAGCAGGCGATGCAGTTCGCCCAGCAGTGGCAGATGACGGCCGACATCCCCAAGTACGCCGCCCGAGTCCTCGTCTCCGACACGCAGAACGGCAACTGGTGGGTGAAGGTCAACGCACTCACGACTCTCGGTCAGCACAAGGATGCCAAGAACTACGTGGCGCAGATCGCGAAGGTCTTTGAAGATGCGAGCCTGATCCAGCAGAACTTCCCCGGTCAGCCGGGCAGCCAAGCGACGATCCAGCTCGGCGATTTCGCCCTCGGAGTCGCCATCAAGCTGACCGGGCAAACCCCGAAGGACTACGGCCTCGAAGTGGTCAACCCCCAGGACTACGCCCGCTGGCAGCAGAACAACTATTTCTTCAAAGACGAGAAGGACAGCAAGCCTGAAGACAAGCGCAAGGCCGCGATCAAGAAGTTCAAGGACTGGCTCGCCAAGCAGCCGAAAGAAGAGATCAAAAAGGAAGAGCCGAAGAAAGACGAACCGAAGAAGGATGAGCCGAAGAACGTGAAAGACCTGCCGGCGAACCCGGCCCCGGATCTTCCCGTTCCGCTGCCGGCGGTGAAGCCGAAGGGCTGAGCGCAGCCGTTGCAGAACAAGACGACTTCGGGGCACCTCGTGGGTGCCCCGATTCATTTCTCCGAAATCCCCGTCCCGCCGGGAGCATCCGATGTTCCGCACGTGGCCCGCCCTTTTCGCGGTGGCGATTCTCGCGGCCCCCGCCGCGGCGAAGGATCCCGATCCGAAATCGCTCGATGTCCCGGCCGAACTCGACCGCAAAGCGCACGAGGCGGTCCGCGCGTTCGGCAACGCTTCTTACGCCGAGCGCGAACAGGCGAACCGCGAACTGAAAGACCTCGGCCGGATGGCGCTCCCGGCCCTCCGGGATGCGCTCGCCACTTCCAGCAATGCCGAAGTGCAGCTCCGCTGCGAGATCCTCCTCCCGCACGCGGCGGCCGAAGATTTCCGGGCCCGCGTCGATTGCTTCCTCGCCGATGCGAAGGGGCGATTCGATCACAAGCTGCCCGGCGCGAAGGAGTTCTTCGCGGTGGCCGGGCAATCCGACGCGTCGCGGACGCTCTTCCGCGAAATCGTCCTGTCGCCGAATCAGCCGCTGCTCCTCGCCATCGGCGGCCCGCAGGACGACTTGGCCAAAGCGATCGGCAACCGCCGCAATCAGTTCCAGCCCTACTTCGGAGGCTCCGATGGCACCGGTCGCGGCAA
>JAYVTJ010000742.1:0-3165 GCA_043774415.1 Fimbriiglobus sp.
CCAGTCGGACGCCGCGTGTTATAGACCACTCCTACGAAGCTCGAGATCGGAAAAGGAATTAGCGAAGGGAAAAGGGCGCACCAGTGGGATCAGACCCCAATTTGAATTTCGAAGGCGTCCGGAAATTCCGGCGAGAAGGTCAGCACGGGAGCCGGGGCAACTTCCGTGAGAAGTCCGCCGGACGATGCATTGCTCCAATCGCCCATAAAGGAATCCGACTGGAACTCGCCGACATCCGCTTCCACCATGTGCCCGAGGTGGACATTCGCGTAAGCGCGAAAGCCGTTCGCCGGCAGTTTCCGGTTCAGCGATCTCGTCAACGCGGTGATCCAGAACGAACCGATCGAAGTCCAAGGTGCGAAATCTTCCACCGGGGAATGGAAGTGATCGAGCAGGGGCATCGGCTTCTCCGCTCAGAATGCTGATGGGTTGATGCGATGCCATTGTAGCTCACGCCAATGCCGAGCCCCGCTCATCAGTTGCTGAAGCGGAAGTGCAGCACGTCGCCGTCCTGCACGGCGTATTCCTTCCCTTCGAGGCGGAACTTCCCGGCCTTCTTGGCGCCGGCTTCTCCATGGCCCGCGAGATAGTCCTCGTACGAGATCGTTTCGGCGCGGATGAAGCCCTGTTCGAAGTCCGAGTGGATCACCCCCGCCGCCTGCGGCGCGAGCATCCCCGTCGTGATCGTCCAGGCCCGCGTCTCCTTCGGGCCCACGGTGAAGTAGGTCACGAGTTCGAGCAGTTCATACCCCGCCTTCACGATCCGCGAGAGGCCCGTCGCTTCGAGACCGAGCGACTCGAGGAACATCGCCTTTTCCTCATCGCTGCCGAGCATCGAGATTTCCTGCTCGATGCGGGCCGAGACGATCACGGAGGTCGCGCCGCGCGCGGCCGCCATCTCCGCGACCTTCTTCGAATAAGCGTTGCCCGCGGCGGCGCTGGCCTCATCGACGTTGCAGACGAACATGATCGGTTTCGCGGTCAGCAGTTGGAGTCCTTCGAGGATCTTCTGTTCACGGGCATCGCGGATCTCGACCCCGCGCACCGGCTTGCCGTCCGAGAGCCGCTTGAGGGCGCGCTCCAGAATCGCCGCCTGATCCGCGGCTTCCTGGTCGCCCATCTTCCCCTTCTTGGAGAGCGTGTTGAAGCGCTTCTCGGAGCTTTCGAGGTCGGCGATCAGCAGTTCGGTTTCGACGATCTCCGCGTCGCGGAGCGGGTCGATCCCCTTCTCGACGTGGATGATGTCGTCGTCGTCGAAGCCGCGGAGCATGTAGAGGATCGCATCGACTTCGCGGATGTGCGAAAGGAACTTGTTGCCCAAACCTTCGCCCTTGCTCGCCCCTTTTACGAGGCCGGCGATGTCCACGAATTCGAGTTGCGTCGGGATGATATTCTGCGACCCCGCGATGGCCGCGAGCTTCTGCAATCGCTCGTCCGGCACGGCCACGCGGCCGACGTTCGGCTCGATGGTGCAGAACGGGTAGTTCGCGGCCTGGGCCTGCATCGTGGAGAGCAGCGCATTGAACAGGGTCGATTTGCCGACGTTCGGCAGACCCACGATCCCGCATTTGAAACCCATCGGACGATCCTTCAGCGATGCGAGGCGATAGTGAATGGAGGGTAGATTACGGAACGGTGAATGCGGCGGCGCGGGTGCGTCGCCCTGCCCTCAAGGGCGGGGCGGACTTGCGTTTCGCACAACCGCACCTGCAATCGGCTATGATCGTGCTCCCGCCCTCCCCTTGTCGCTGAGCAACGCGATGAAATCCCTCTCGGCCCTCCTGTTCGCCATCTCGTTCATTTCACAAACTCGCGCCGCGGAACCGACCATCTGGGAACCGCCGCTCCCGCCTCAGCCTTCCGAGAAGATCCCCTTCCGGCCCGTGAAGGTGCCCCATTGGGTCGAAGAGACCCTCGGCGTTGGCTACACCCTCTCGGCGATGGATTCGAAGGCGCGGGCGAAGGCCGCGGAGCACGGCGTGACCATCAGCGAGATGAACTTCGTCGATCCGTTCTACCCCTACTACGACAGTAAGCTCCTCAAGAAACGCAGTCCGCATGTGGCGCTCGACAAGCTGCCGAAGGACATCGCGGAGTACAAGAAGCTCGGTGTGCGCATCCTCGCGGTCTACCCGCCGACGCTGCAGGGCGAGGTCTACGAGACGCACCGCGACTGGCGTCGAATTCCGACCGATACGAAGGCGATCCCCGAGACCGACATGAAGAAATTCGGCCACGGCGGCAGCCTTTGCCCCCTCGGGCCGTACGGGGACTTCTTCGTGGATGTGCTCGTCGAGATTCTCGAGAAGCACCCCGATGTCGATGCCTTCAGCTTCGATGGCCTGCACCACGGCGGCGTCTGCTACTGCGAACACTGCCGCAAGAACTTCAAAGCGGACACCGGCAAAGAGATTCCGAAGGCGGACCTCAACGACGCGGCATTCCGACGCTATCAACACTGGGCCGACCGTCGCCTCGAAGACCTCGTGGCGAAAGCGCAGACGCGATTGAAGGCGATCAAACCCGACGTCGCGCTCGTGACGTGGTCCACGAATGCAGGGCGCTTCGGCCACTTCCTGAGTGTGCCGCGGAACATGTCGGCGCGGATGAACTTGCTCTTCGATGCGCCCGATCAGGAGTTCTGGCTCGACGAGTCGAATCGCGGCAACACCGTCGTCCCGGCGTTCGCCAACGCCTACGCGTGGAGCGCCACGAATCACCGCGTCGCCTTCAGCGAACCCTACCTGATGAGCCACGGCAACCCGTACGGCAAGGACAGCTTTCCGGCGCACGAAGTCGAGCGGCGGATGATGCTCGCGCTCACCTACGGCGCCGGGCCGAGCATCGCGGTCGCCCAGCCGGAGCGCCTGCAGGATGCGGCCTATCACTGCCTCGACGAAGTGCAGAAGCGAAAGGCTTGGCTGACGCACAAGAAGCCCGAGCCGTGGGCCGCACTGCTGATGAGCGACAACACCAAGACCTTCTACGGCCGGGAGTCGGGCCGGGTCGAGGAGCGCTACTTGGCGAGTGCCTTCGGAGCGTTCCGCGCCTGCGCGGAGGAGCATTTGCCGGTCGCGCTCATCAACGATTGGAATCTGACCGACGCCGATCTGAAGAAGTTCGCCGTGCTGATCCTGCCGAACGCGGCGAGCTTGGATGCGGAAC
>JAYVTJ010000743.1:0-2154 GCA_043774415.1 Fimbriiglobus sp.
CATCGTGACACCGTATCGCGGCCCGGTCGGATCATCAGCGCTCCCGGTTCGGGGAAAGAGTGGACTCGAATTCGTTTGAGGAATGGGTTCCGCCCGCAAGCTTGCGCCCCGGCGGGCTTTTCGATGACAGAGTATAGACGCCCGAATGGGGGCAAGCTATCGAAGAGAAATAAATCCGGCTCTTCTCGGACGCGCTCCGCCGTCAGGAATATCGGCAGTGCGCCCGGCACTAACCCCGCGCCGTCCGCTTCGGTTCCGCTTTCTCTTTCAAAGTCTTCATCAGCGCCGCGAAGTCGGCCGGCGGCTCCGCATCCCAGCTCACGAACTCCTCGGTCTCCGGATGGAGTAGCCCCAAGTGCGCCGCGTGCAGCATCGGTCGGGCGGCGCCGCTGGCGTCGGGTGCGGGAACGCCCCCCATCGGGCGGTCGTAGATGCGCTCGCCGCAGAGCGGGGCACCGGCTTCGCCCAGGTGGATGCGCACCTGATGCGTCCGCCCCGTTTCCAATCGGCACTCGATCATCGCACAGTCGCCGAGTTCGTCCAGCACTTTTATCCGCGTGACCGCCTTCTGCCCGCCGACCGGCTTCGCCTCCTTCGAACTGCCGCGACGGCCGTCGCCGCGATCCTTGACGAAGATCGATTCGATGCGGCCCTCTTCGGGGATGCCGCGGGTGAGGGCGATGTAGCGCCGGTCGATGGTGTGCTTGCGGAATTGCGCCGCGAGATTCGTGGCGACCGCCGACTTGCGGGCGAAGACGAGCAGGCCCGTGGTATCGCGGTCGAGCCGGTGGACGGGGAAGACCTTGCGGTTCGGCATGCCGAGCACCGTCGGCAGCAGATCGGCGAGGGTCTTGGGGAGGAACTTCTTGGCGCGGGCGCCGAACTCGGCCGTTTCGTCCGCGTTGCGGGTCGTGGTGAGGTCGGCCGGCTTGTTCACGATGACGATGGCGTCGTCCACATAGACGAGTTCGATCTTGCTCAGGAAAGGATTCGGCGGCAGGATTTCCGCCTTGACCTTCGGTTTGGGCTTCGGTTTCGCCTTGGGCAATTCGAGGACGCCGGGCTTCTTCGGACCCTTCACCGACTTCACTTCGATGGCCCCGGCGGCGATCCAGACGCGGTTGCCCGCCTTGATGCGCTGCTCCGGGGCGCGCGTGAGCTGCCCGGCCACGCGGACGTGGCCGTTCTCGACGATCCGCTTGGCCTGCGTCCAGGTGAGGGTGAAGCGCTTGCGGAGCATCTCGGCGACGGTCCACCCGGATTCGCGCTTCTCGACGAGGAACTGGATCGCGGGCATGGAATCTCTTCGGTACCGGTTCCCCCTCTCCGCGCCCGGAATATGGGCGTCGGGATCGGCCGGGATTCTGATGAGGGAGGTAGTCGGGATAGGGTTTCGCGGTGCGTTTGTCCCGGTTTTTGTCCCGTTCCGGCGCAGCGGATCGTCACCTCGCGAGCTTCGTCAGTGTCGGCGAGCAGCGGCGAAACCGTGCAACTTCCCCGATATTTGATCCGCGTCCGAGCAACCCGAGTGCAGTCGGGGCGGAGTGCCTGTCCGGTGACCAAATCGACCGGCCTACCCAGCAGGTCTTTCAAGTAGGAAGGAACGCGGCACTCGCTGGACCAGCGCGTGCTCAACTTGACGGGCCAGCTCGACCGGAAGTCGTCGCGGCGTTTGAACGGCGATATCAATTTCAACACTTCGACCGCTCAGGACGACGGAGCGGCGGATGCGATCGTCAGCGGCGGAAGCCGCGGGCTGACGGTGTCGGCGCCCCCCGGCCCCGCCGGCGATAGTGTGCCGGATCCTTTCCCACCGACCGATCGACCCACTTCCCCGTTCCGAGTCGGACATCGCTGCGGGAGTTTCCACGCCCAAATCGAGTGCGAGCACCGAGGCCGCGCCGATTGCATCGTCGGAACCCGGGGGCGTCGGTAACGCCGCCGCGGCGGTTCAACTTCGTGATATCTGTCCGGCACATTCCCCCCACCCAGCGCCGGACAGACATGCAGATCGCCGGACAGACTTGCAACTCGCCGGACAGGTGTTGCACTGCAGGGTGTTACGGCGACAGAATCGAGTGGGATCGTTTTGATTCCGATTCCGATCGATATCGCCCCACCTCCATCGGAATCGGCCGCGGATCGTCGGAATCT
>JAYVTJ010000744.1:0-7041 GCA_043774415.1 Fimbriiglobus sp.
GGCGGACTCTGGAGAAAGGCCTACCGGAGGATCTTAAACGGGCGATCCGACCGAATCTGCTAGAATCGATGGGAATCGCCGCGTAAACGACGCGGGGGAGAGATTACACCCATTAAGGGGTTTGAAGGTGTGCAACGCTATGTGAACCCTAGACTGAAGAAACTAGGCTGGGAACTGAAAAGACAGAGCAACGACGCCCACCTGAATGCTTGGCCTGCAAAGTAACCCGCGAAAGACCCACGAATAAACAGGCTTTTCGCTGGCGAAAAGCGGGGACCACTCATTGCAAAATGCTTTCCATCAAGACTTGATGGAGGGCAACACTTGCCGCGAAAACAGTACGATCCCCTCGCCATGATTCCGTCGCCTGACGCCATTCGGCAAAGGCTCACGGAAACGCTGACACACGCCGAACGGCTCCGCATCCTGCTTGAACTTGCCGAACAGCTGCGATTGCCTCTCATCACCGCCGACCGATTGCCCGACCCGACCCCAAAAAAAGCAAAGGGGGTTCCTCGTGGCTGACGTGCTCCCCCTACGTATTGCCGCAGCCGATTCCCCTGCCCGCAAGCGCCGCCGTAAGTTCTCGCCACTCGTGGTCGATGCGAAGCGATTGGCCAAGCTGCTATGCGCTGGCGTCCGCTCGATTCGCACATGGGATGCCGCCGGCAAGCTCCCCGCACCGATCCGCATCGGGGGCCGCGTGGTCTGGCGAGTTCAAGAAATCCGCGCATGGATCGAAGCCGGCGCTCCGAACCGCGACGAATGGGACGCGCGAACCGCACCCCGCCTGAAGTGACGACCCTCTGAACCACCGCGACTCACTCAACCCCGGCACATCGCCGGGGCCGGGGTCGCACATCTTCACACCGAGGTAAAGATCATGGACTTCTCGAGCGCCCTCCCCGGTAACAACGGCAAGGGCAACGGCGGAGGCATCGGCGACTTCGATGCCGCCGCAGCCGCACCCGAATACTCGCCGCTCCCCCCTGGCATCTACTCCGCCCGCATCCTTGAGGGCAAATACAGCAGCACGAGGGCCGGAGCTGACGCATTCCGAATGCGCTTCGAAGTCACTGAAGGCGTACAAGCGGGGAAGACTGTCATCCGCACTTGGACGTTCGGCCCGAAAGCACTCGGCTACACCAAACGCGACCTCGCCCCCTTCGGGCTAACCACCACCGCGAAGCTGCTTTCCCAGTTTCCAGAAGCCGGCCGCGACTACCTCGTGCGGCTCGTGGTCGCGCTTCAGCGGGGCGACGACGGGATCGAACGGAACGACCTCAAGCGCATCGACATCGTGAAGGTGGGAGACTCGCCCGCCGCCGAGTTCCTCTTGTCCCCCCCCAGCGAAGGGGGGCCGAAGTGAATGCGGCCCCATTCCAAGTCGGCGCGTACGTGCGGGGGGCGACGGACTCACCCCGCGCCCTCGTACGGCACGCAGAACTACTGAACGCCTACTCCGACGGCGCAATGGCGGAGAAGGGCGAATACCGCGAAGCCTACTTATCGCACTTCGCCTTCGGCCCGGAAATGCAAGCGCACTACTCTGCGCACCGGCAATCCGTCGCCGGGTTCGCGGGGCCGTGTTGGTGTGGCCGGCTCGTGCTCGACATCGACCGGGCGAACCTCGTGGAAGCGCAGGCCGACACCCGCCGGCTCGTGAGCACGATTCACGAACGCTACCCGGTGCTGGAAGGGAGCGTGCCAGTTTTTTTCTCCGGTAGTAAAGGGTTTCACGTTCTCTTGGAACTCGCTCACAATCCGCCCCCAGCCGTGGGGTTCCACCGCATTGCCCGCATGCTCGCCGAAGCGCTCGCCGCCCGCGCCGCGGCAAAGATCGACACCACGATTTACGACGCGAACCATATCATCCGGCTCCCGAATACCCGGCATCCGAAAACGGGGCTGTTCAAGCGCCGCATCGATGCCGATGCGCTATTCTCGCTCTCTATGTCCGGCATTCTCGACTTGGCCAAGCATCCGTCGGGCGAAGAAATGCCGTCGGTTCGCGGAGCCGTGCCGCAGCTCGAAATCGACTGGCACGACGCCGAACGGGAAACGGTCCGCACGGCCGAAGCGCGGGCCCTGGTGCGCTGCGACTTCGGCACCGCGGAATCGCGTGCACCGCGCTACTTGCTCGAGTTGCTCCGCTTCGGCGTGGATGAAGGCGAACGGCATCAAACCGTGTTCCGCTGCGCCGCGTGGTTGACGGAACAGGGCGCGCCCCCTTCGCTCGTCTTCGCGTTGCTCACCGAACCGGGTCGCGACGTGGGACTGGCGCCGAAGGACGCGGAACGGCAGATCCTGTGCGGCATCGAACACGTTCGGCGTCCGGCCGCTACGCCGACGCTTACAGACCTCGAAGCGCAGGTGCGACGAGCGGGGCTGACGTGGGAACGCATCCGCGACCACTTCGACACCGGCGGGGACTACTGCCCTATCGCCGGCACGTTGGCCGACTTGACCGGCCCCCAGCGTGCCACCGTGTGGGCGATGGCGACGCTCCCGAGCGAAGGGGGCCCGGCATGACGCCGACGTTCACCACAGGGGCGGACTTGCTCGGCTCGTGGTTCGCCGAGGTGGAGCGCGGGGAAGCACCCGTGCGCTTCCAACTCCCCGAACCGTTCACGACGTTAGACGTGCGGCCGGGCCGGTTGATCCTGTTCGGGGGCGCTCCGGGGGGCGGGAAAACGGCTGCGCTCTTGCAAGTGGGCATCGACCTACTTCGGATGAACCCGTTCGCTCGGTTGCTCGTGGCCAACGTGGAAATGGTGCCGGCGCTACTCGTGGAACGGATCGCGTCGCGGTTGTCCGGAGTGCCGTTGACCTCGATTTCCGAACGGTCGTTGACCGCGGAAGAATTGGGCAGGGTGCGCGCCGCCGTCGATACTCTTGCGACCGTCGCTTGCCGATTGGCGTTCTTGCACGCCCCCTTCACTTTGGAACACCTTGCCGCAGCCGGCACCGAATTCGGGGCGAACATCCTCATTATCGATTACGTCCAACGCATCGGTGCGGGCGACGGGCAAGGCGACAAACGTGAACAACTCGAAACCGCCGCGTCGATACTTCGCCGGTTCTGCGATGCCGGCGCCGCCGTGCTCGTGGCGTCCGCCGTGTCTCGCCAAAAGGGGGCGACGGGTTCGAACTACTCCGGACTGAACTTGGCATCCTTCCGGGGTTCATCGGAACTCGAATACGGCTGCGATAGCGCGTATCTTTTCGCACCGGGCGACGGGTTCGATCCCGAGAAGGGTGGACCGGTGACGCTCGAATGCGGGAAAAATCGATATCGGGCACCGGCCAACATCCCGACCCATTTCGACACAATATTTCAGACATTCACCCTAGCACCGTCAGGCATCGACGCCTTCGATACCGCGATGCCCGCCCCCACAAGGCGAACACGAGCGAAGGGGGGCTGATGTGCGACGCTTGGCGCTCCGTGAGCGGAGCCCACGACCGAACTTGGCACAAGAGTACGAAGCTACTTGTCTGGAAAATCGGAAGGATGTGAGAAATGGACTGCGCAGAGAAAGAAGTGGGTGGAGTGAGCAAATCGCACCCCACCCAGCGTTGTAAACGCATTATTTCTGCGAGTGAGTGTGAGCATCGGTTGTGTGCTTGTGACCAGTTTCGCTGTGCGCGTGGGCCGCAGTCGCGTGTTGCTTCGCTTCATCGTGCTCCCCAATCTCGTGATGGTGAGCGGCTTCGAGGTGGTGGTGAGCGGCAGCCTGATGATGCGATGCAGCTTGATGATGATGGTCCGTTGCCGCGTGCTTCTTCTTGTCAGCCATGGAACAAATCCTTCGTGGAAGAGGTGGCGAAGGCAGAAAGCCCGCGTTCGCCGAAGGTAAGACGTTCGCATTCGCCATACCAATGATTCGAAAATTGCCGAGTACACCAGAGCGAAGGGGCTGAAGTGCGCCGCTTGACGCTCCGCGAAGTGAACGAGCACCACGGCGGAATTCTTCCGCCCGATGCGACGTTCCGCCCCGATGCCGAAGACGAACCCGCCCGGCCCACGTCTCCCTCGAAGCCGAAACGCCGATCCGGGAAGGGCGAGCGCTTCGCCGTGTTGAACGCTTTCGTCGATGCCGCGCTTGCGGAGTTGACCGGGGCCGAAGCGAAAGTCTGGTTGATCCTGTTCCGGGACACGAAAGCCGCGACGGGTACCGCCCGCACCGGGCAAGCCGACATCGCCCGCCGCGCTGGCATCGACGCCCGTACTGTCCGCCGCGTGCTTGTGGCCCTCGAAGCGAAGGGGATGATTCGCATCATTCGCCGGGGCCGGTTGAACGGGGGGCCCTCGACATATCGGGTTCATCCGACCGGCACCGCATGAGGACGCCTACGTCCGCTTCCATGAGGACATTTGACGCCCGCAACTGAGGACGCCAGTGTCCGCTATCCCAGAATGGGACCAGTGCGACGCCGACGCTGTCCGCTCTGGGGTCGCGGAGAAGCGAAATCGGAATCGGAAATCGACACCTACCGACGTGGCGCGCCGTGCGACCGTCGGATATAATCCAACCGCCTTTAGGCCGGACGGCGGGATGCGACCTGAGAACCGCACCCGTCGGCCCGGCCGTTCTCAGAAAGGTTCACCGATCATGCCGAAGCCGTTCAAGCTCACGAGCCCGCGACCACTCCCGCCCGACGCCGAATTCATCGACCTCGAGGGCCGCCCGCACGCTCGCCTGAAATGGCGCGGCCGTTCGACGCTGTTCCCTCTCACGAAAGACGGACGGAATTACCTCCGCCCCTCGAAGTGCTGGTACTTCAAATGCCGCGACGGGAAGGGCACCGTGCGCCGCGTGAAGGGATTCGCGGACTTGAAGGCGACGGAACAACTCGCCGCGGAAATGGAGCGCACCGCGTCGCGGGTTCGCGTCGGCATCATCGACCCCGCCGAAGAACACGCCCGCCGTCCGCTCACCGAACACTTGAAAGACTACTCGGCCGCCCTCGAAGCGAAGGGAGGGACGGTCGAACACGTTCGACAAACCGTCGGCCGCATTTCGGCATTGCTCGCCGGTTGCGGATTCTTCTTCCCGCACGACGCCGAAACCGCGAAGGCTTCGGAGTGGTTGAATTCGATCCGCCGCGATTCCGCCGCCGTAGCGATTCCCCAAGTCGATTCTTTCACCCCGGCAGAATGTGCCAAACTACTTGGCATTTCCGGCGCCGCCGTCCGCTCCGCCGTCAAGCGATTGAACTTGGCCGCGACGGGCAACGGCAAAGCCCGGACGTTCCCCCTGGCGACCGTGGAAGCCCTCGTGCTGAACCGCTCGAAGGGATGCGGCCCAGAGACCGTGAACCACTACGTTCGGGCCGTGCGGGGATTCTTCCGTTGGCTCGTGAAAGCGAAGCGCATCGGGTCGAACCCGCTCGAATATCTCGCGCTGTTGAACACGACGACCGACGTGCGACGGGCACGCCGCGAACTCGCCGCAGATGAACTCCGCCGGTTATTCACAGCGGCCCGTTCGAGTATGCGAACGTTTCGCGGATTATCGGGCGCGGATCGTTACTTTCTCTACCTCGTGGCCGCCGGCACCGGGTTCCGGGCGAACGCGCTGGCGAACTTAACCCCGGCCGATTTCGACTTGTCCGAAGCGACCGTGACACTCGCAGCCCGATTTGCGAAGAATCGCCGGACGAAAGTGCAACCGCTCTCCGCCGACTTGGCCGAAGCCCTCCGCGGCTACTTGACCGGCAAGAACGCGAACATGCCGATTTGGGGCGGAACGTGGGCGAGCGACCACAAAGGCGCTCAAATGATCCGCATCGACCTCGAAGCCGCCGGCATCGCCTACGCCGTCGAAGGGCCCGACGGGCCGGAGTACGCCGACTTTCACGCGCTCCGGCATTCCTACCTAACGTTGGGCGGACGCTCCGGAATCGATCTCCGGACGCTTCAAGAACTCGCCGGGCACTCGAAACCGGAACTCACCGCCCGCTACTCGCACCGGAGGTTGTTCGACCTCGCCGGGGCCGTGGCCAAAATGCCGAACCTCGTTTTGCCGAACGAAGCTCCGGAATCGCTGGCGATCCCCCTGCGAATGACGGGCACCGATGGCAACGCGGGTGTACCGCCGGGTGTACCACGGGGTGTACCAACAGGGGGCGCGGGACGGCATCGCAATGCACCGATGTGCACTTTGGGAGTATTCGGGGCTCGTTCGGATGATTCGCAGGAAACCCTAGAAATGACTGGGGCCGGCGCTTCTCAGCACCGGCCCGCATCGATTTGCACTAGCGAGGGCGGCGGGGGTCGAACCCGTAACCTCCGGAGCGACAGTCCGGTGCTCTAACCAATTGAGCTACGCCCCCAACACCCCTGTTTATACATCGGCCGTGCGGAAGGGGAAGGGGAAAACCGCACGCTTCTGCACTCGGGAACGGACCGGCGGAGTCTCGGCGCACGTCCTACTTTCCACACCTCGGGTCCCATCCGCACAACCGCGCATTCTCGGCCCGCAACCGCGCGCATTGCGCTTGCGATCCCTCGCACGGGGTGTAAAATTGGGTAGATTGATGACTCTGGCCCATCCCGTTGCCCAGGTCGGCGTGAGTACCCCCATGGCTCAGACGTACACCCTCGACGAAGCCGCACACAAGCTCGGGCTGCCCCTCGAAGAATTCAAGCGCAAGATTCGAGGCGAGTGGAAAACCCTGAAGTCGTTCCGCGATGGGCCGACTCTGCGCTTCCGCGCCGCCGATATCGACGAACTCGCCCGCTCACTCGGTCAGGCCAGCGATCCCGGCCTGCAGCCGGGCGACGCCTATCCGATGGATTCTTCGGACGAAATCTCGCTCGATGCACCGCCCCCCCCTCCGCCGCCGAGTTCGAAATCGAAGCGCCCGGCTGCCGACCGGCCCTTGTCCCTCGACGACAGCAGCGAAGATTTTCTCCTGCTGCCGAGCGGCGATTCGGGCGTAGCCAAGAAGAAGCCGCGGACGAGCGGCGACAGCGATGTCCGGCTCGACATGACGCCCTCTCGCAAGGATGTGGGCGGCAAGGAGCCGACGGAG
>JAYVTJ010000745.1:0-3517 GCA_043774415.1 Fimbriiglobus sp.
TTGCGGACGATGTCCGTATCTTCGAGCGTGAGCACCGAGATGCCTTCGACGTTGCGTAGCCGCTGCACGGCGTCGAGGAGCCCGCTTTTCACATTGCCCGGCAAATCGACCTGAGTCATGTCGCCGGTCACCACGATTTTCGAGTTGAGGCCCATCCGCGTCAGGAACATCTTCATCTGCGTGGTCGTGGCGTTCTGCCCCTCGTCGAGGATGATGCACGCGTTCGAGAGCGTCCGGCCGCGCATGTAGGCGAGCGGGAGGATCTCGATGATGTCGTTCTCCAAGTACTTCTTGACGATTTCCGGTTCCATGATGTCGTTGAGCGAATCGAAAAGCGGCCGGAGGTACGGGTTGATCTTGGCGATGAGGTCGCCGGGGAGGAACCCGAGGCGTTCGCCGGCTTCCACGGCGGGCCGCACGAGGACGATCTTCTTCACCTGCCCGGAACGGAGCAGGGTCACGGCCCAACCGACCGCGAGGTAAGTTTTGCCAGTACCTGCCGGGCCGACGCAGAGGACGATGTCGTGCGTCTTGAGCGCTTGGACGTAGCGCCCCTGCCCATCGGTGCGCGGGCGGAGGTAGCGCCCCGATTCGAGCACGGTGAGCGCGCTGCCGGAACCCCGGCCGTCGCCGCGGACGACTTCGAGAATCGAGCGGACATCCTCGGGGACGAGCCGGCCGTTCTTGCGCAGCAGTCCGCGCAGTTGGCTGAAGGCGCGCGCGGCCTGCTCGACCGGTTCTTCGGGCCCCTCGAGTTGCAGAGTGTCGCCACGGGCCACGACTTTGACGCCGAGGGCATCGCGGACGGTGCGGAGGAACTGATCGCGGGGGCCGAACAGGATCACCGCTTCCTCGCGGCTGTCGAGCGTCAGCGACTTCGACACGACCTGCATTTCGGACATCGGAGAACCTCGGGAGAATCCGCATCGTTCCTCAAGGGACAGACACCCGCCCGGCGGGTTCTCTCCATTATCCGCTATCGGGCAAACCAGATGTACGCCACCGGTCCGGCGAACAGGATCGAATCGATGACATCGAGGACGCCGCCGAAGCCGGGGACAGCCGCGGAAGCATCTTTCGCGAGGGCATCGCGCTTGATGAGGGACTCGGCGAGATCGCCGAGGACACCGGCAATCCCCACGATCAAGCCGAAGGCAATGGCTTCGACGATTCCATTCGGGAAGACGGGAACAAACCGGCCTGCGACCACGGCGACGATCACGCCGAGCGTCAGTCCGCCCGCAAGTCCTTCCCACGTTTTCTTCGGGCTGAGCTTTGGAGTCATCGGGTGCTTGCCGAAGATTCGACCGGTGAAATACGCGCCGATGTCGCAGCACTTCGGGACGAAGATCGCCAGCGCGAGCATCCAACTGCTGTGATCCGACGGGAGCCAGCGGATCATCAGGAAGAAACTCGGGAGGAGGCCGAGATACCCGACGATGAAGACCGCATGCGCGGCGCGGGTCACGCAGCGACCGGGTTCCCGGTAGACCGCCAGTTCGACGAGCAGTGCGAGGATGACAAATGCGGCGAAGACCTCGCCACCCAGCCCCCTGTCGGAAACGGAGAGGGGGAGCCGGAGAAACGGAACCAGGAGAAGGACGACGCCCCCGAGGAGGCAGAGCCATTCGCGCGGGCGGTTCTCGGCGGGGATCAGGGCGACAAGTTCCCGCGTGGCGAGGACGCCGACGGCGAGCGCGAGGAGCAGCAGGATGGGATAGTGCGGCGCGAAGAACGAATCGAAGTAGAGGACTCCGCCGGCCGCGGCGGCCATCAGCGAGCCCAGGAGCAAGCGGGTTTTCAGCATGCGCGGTCGATCATCCGACAGCCCCGCGCGTGTTCACCAGTCCGCCGAAGCGGCGGTCGCGCGCGGCGAACGCCCGGCAGGCCTCGTGCAGCGTGCCGGCATCGAAGTCGGGCCAGCACTTCGGCGTCACCCAGATCTCGGAGTAGGAAATCTGCCAGAGCAGATAATTGCTCACGCGCATCTCCCCGGCCGTGCGGACCAGCAGGTCGGGGTCGCGCATCCCCGCCGTGTAGAGCGAGTTCGAGATCGCCTCTTCGTCGATTTCATCCGGTGTCAATTCCCCGCGCAGCACCCGCCCGGAGAGTTCGCGCACGGCATCGAGAATCTCGGTGCGGCTGCCGTAGTTGATCGCGAGGCAGAGCGTCAGCCCCGTGTTCCGCACGCTGAGCGTGATGCTCCGATCCATCTCGGATTGCACCTCGGCGGGGATCCCCTCGCGGCGGCCGATGACTTCAAATCGAATATTCTGATCGAGGATCAGCGCACGCTCGCCGAGGAGGTACTCCTTGAGCAGGCCCATCAGGAAGTCGATCTCGGGCTTCGGCCGCTTCCAATTCTCGGCGCTGAAGCAGTAGAGCGTGAGCTGCTCGACACCCAGCCGGCAGCATTCCGTCACCGTGGAACGCACGACATCGGCGCCTTTGAGGTGTCCGGCGATGCGCTCGTCGCCGCGCTCCACGGCCCAGCGACCGTTGCCATCCATGATGATCGCGATGTGGCGCGGCAGCCGCTCGGGATCGACCCCGACGGTCCGGCAGTACTCGGCGCTGTCGTGCGGTTCGGTCATTTGAGGTGGATCGTTTGAGCGCGGTCGGGGCCGACGGAAACGACCGACACGGGCAGTCCGACGAGTTCGCCGATGCGATCGACGTACTTCCGCGCCGCGGCGGGAAGGTCGCCCGGCTTGCGACACGCGGTGAGGTCTTCGCTCCATCCGGGCAGCGTCTCGTATACGGGTTCGCACTGGTCGAGTTCGTAGGCGTCGCTCGGGAAATGGTCGATCCGCTCGCCGCGGAGCGTGTACCCGATGCCGATCTTCACTTCCTTCAAACCGCTGAGGACATCGAGAAGCATCACGGTCACTTCATCTGCTCCCGCGAGTGAGGCCGTGTACCGCAGCGCGACGGAATCGAGCCAGCCCGTGCGCCGTGGCCGGCCGGTGACCGTGCCGAATTCGCGGCCGATTTTGCGGATGCGTTCGCCGATCCCCTGCGGGCCGTCGTCGAGTTCCGTCGGGAACGGGCCCCGACCGACGCGCGAGGTGTAGGCTTTGATGACGCCGATGATGCGAGTGAGATGCCGGGAAGGGATGCCCGTCCCCGTCCAGATGCCGGAGGGGAGGCTGCTGCTGCTCGTGACGTAGGGGAATGTGCCGTGATCGACATCGAGGAGGGAACCCTGCGCCGCTTCGAAGAGGATGTCTTTCTTCGCCGCGAGCGCCCCTTGCAGGATGCGCGTCGTATCGGCGATGTGCGGGCGCAGCTTCTCGGCGTAGCCGAGGTACTCGTCGGTGAGCTGCTTCGGGTCGAACGATTTGCCGCCGAAGGCACCGAGGAATCGGTTCTTGAACGGGACGATCTGCCGGAGTCGCGTTTCCAGATGATGGGCGTGCAGCAGTTCGCCGACGCGGATGGCGTAGCGCCGGCCGACTTTGTCCTGATAGCAAGGCCCGATCCCGCGGCCGGTCGTGCCGATCTTGGCGTCGGCATC
>JAYVTJ010000746.1:0-3034 GCA_043774415.1 Fimbriiglobus sp.
CGGAGGTCGCGGGCCACGCCGGAGGCACGGGCGATGGGACCGGTGCAACTCCGGTTGATCGCTTCTTCGCGCGTCAGCACGCCGACGCCCTTCGTCCGGTCGATGAAGATCTTGTTCTTGTTCAGCAGCCGGCAGACATCCCCATGGGCCTTCGGAAATGACTTCACGAACGAACGCACCTGATCGATGAACTGATCGTTCACATCGTTCATCAATCCGCCGACGCGGGTGTAGCTCGGGTGGAAGCGCTGGCCGGACGCATTCTCCATGATGTCGTAGATCTTTTCGCGCTCGTTGAAGGCGTAAAGAAACGCGGTCAATCCGCCGAGGTCCAACGCGACGGCGCCGACGCAGAGCAGATGATCGCCGATGCGGGCGAGTTCCGCGAGGATCGTGCGAATGTATTTGCAGCGCGGGGTGATCTCCAAGCCCATCAGCTTTTCGACGGTGCCGTGCCACGACATCTCGTTGGCGATGGGCGAGACGTAATTCATCCGGTCGACGATGGTCACATATTGATTGAAGTCCAGATCTTCGCCGAGCTTCTCGAAGCCCGAATGGAGGAAGCCGATATCGGGCACGGCGCGGACGATGGTCTCGCCGTCGAGGGTGAGGACGAGGCGCAGAGTCGTATGCGTGGCGGGGTGCTGCGGCCCGAAGTTGAGCGTGTAGAGGAACTCCTGGGCGGTTCCCGTTTCGTCCTGCGATGCGACCGCTTCCAAAGGCATCTCAGCTCTCCGCTCGCGTCACGGTGGGGAGGTTGTGGCGCTCGCCGTAGCCGCGCAGGGGGTAGTCCTTCCGCAGCGGGAAACTCGTGAACTCGTCGGGAAGCAGGATGCGGCGCAGGTCAGGATGGCCCGCGAAGGTCACGCCGAACATGTCGAAGACTTCGCGCTCCATCCAGTTGGCCCCCTCCCACAGATCGACGACCGACGGCACTTCGGGATCGGGGTCGTTGACGGAGGTCTTCACGAAGAGCCGTTCGCCGGTGACGGTATTCGTGAGCGCGTAGACGATGCCGTAGCGATCGGTCGCATCGGCGTAGCCGAGGTAGTCGATCCCCGCGAGGTCGCAGAGCATGTCGAAGCCGCGGTGCGCCTGCATGTGCGCCAGCACGCCGTAGATCTTGTCGACGGGCACGGCGATGCGTTTGTTGTCGCGGAACTCGGACGGGGTCGCCGAGCCGGTTCCGAATTTCGCGTCGATGGCTTCCGCGTGAGTCATGGTTCCTCGTAGGTCATGCTCGGCATGACACCACCTGTGAATGGCACGTACGTCGATTCATTCCCGCGTCACGCGGAGCGTGACCTACACACGAATCCGTAGCTCAATTCCTTCCCGCGTCACGCGGAGCGTGACCTACGAAACCAGCGGCAACCCCCGCAAACGCGTGCCCGTCGCGAAGTTCCCCGGTGCGATCACCACCTCGGATGGATCCAATTCTCCGGCGCGATCCCCGGGGCCTTCGTACGCCGTGCGCTTCGCAAACTCCCGACCGTTGATCGTACCGCCCTTCATGATCTTCTCCTGAAGATCGAGCACGGCCCGGATCACCTGCTCCGGTCGCGGCGGGCAACCGGGCACGTACACATCGACGGGGATGAAGCGGTCGATCCCCTGCACGACGGAGTAGGTGTCGAACACTCCGCCGGTGCTGGCGCAAGCCCCCATGCTGATGCACCACTTCGGTTCGGGCATCTGCAACCAGATCCGCTGCATCACGGGGACCATCTTCATCACGACGCGGCCGGCCACGATCATCACATCGCACTGGCGCGGGGTGAAGCGCATCGCTTCGCTGCCGAAGCGGGCGAGGTCGTAGCGCGAACTGGCCGTCGCCATGAGTTCGATGCCACAGCACGCCGTGGCGAAGGGCATTGGCCAGAGGCTGTTCTTGCGGACCCAGTTCGCCAGGAAGTCGAGCTTGCTGACGAAGATGTTGTCGTCCAGCTTTAGCGCCACTGGAACACCCCCTTGCGCCAGGCGTAGATGTAGGCGATGCCGAGCGTCGCGAGGAAGACGAGGATTTCCGAGAACACCAAAGTGCCGAAACTCTCCTGCCACACGGTGTCGCCCCCTTCGCCGTAGGCGATGGTCGCCCACGGATAGAGGAAGAGCAGTTCCACGTCGAAAACGAGGAAGAGAATCGCGATCAGGTGAAACCGGATATCGAACTGCATGTGGGCCGAACCGATCGGGTCCATCCCCGATTCGTACGGCATGTTCTTCACCTTCGTCGGCTTCCACGGCTTCAGAATCGGCGTGTGCGTCGCGAGCAGTGTGGCAAGGGCGAGCAACACGACGGCGACGGCGTAGATCAGAATCGAGTAATAGGCCGTGAGATCGAACGCGGGTTCGAGTCCGGAAGGAGTCAGCACGAGGTCGGGCGAAGCCATAAGCGGCCCTTCGATCCGTCGGAGAGGGGACTTTGTGAACTTTTTCACAAAGTCGGGCAAAAACAAACCCCGACAACTTGTCGAGGCATCTCATCGTTCCAGTTATAGTAGTCTCGGGGGGTGCAGCGTCAAGAATGTCTCTGCGTCCGATGCGCCCCTTCCCGGAGATGCCCATGAACCCGTCCGCCGACTTGGTGACGCCGGACAACGTCTCGCTCGAACTGCTGCGTGACCTCTTCGACGCTGCGATGATGGACGTCCACCTCGACGAGGAGAACGGCTCCCTCCGGCTCAAAGAGGACATCATGGCCCGCGTCAGCCTGCACGACTCGAAAGAGCGCATCGGGCTGATCGCCTTTTACGGCATCAAGGAGGACGCCCAGCGCATCGAGCGGCTCGAACTGGTCAACCGCATCAACGACCAATTCCTGATGATCCGCGCCTGCATCGAAGACGACGGCGATTTGTGCTTCGATTACACCATCGTGCTGAAGGGCGGCGTCACCCGGAAGCAGATCGCCCACAGCACCCGGAACTTCATCAAGTTGGTGCCGAAGGCCGTGAGCGAATGCGACGAGGATGGGATCGTGGAGTGAGTCTTCGTAGGTGGGCCGAGTCTTCGAGTCCCACCGTGGCTT
>JAYVTJ010000747.1:0-3652 GCA_043774415.1 Fimbriiglobus sp.
TAGAGCACGCGGAGCGTGACCCGGAGCGGGCCGAAGTGCTCGCCGGTCGAGGCCTTCTTGTTGAAGATCGACACCCCGATCGTGCGGATGTATTTGAAGGGCCGATGGTACTCGGGCATCTCCACCGACGCCGGGATATTCTGGCCGTACCACTTGAAGAAGATCATGCCGCGCTTCTTCTCACCCATTTTGGATTCGAGCAGCCCGACGAGGTTGCGCTCCTTCGCCGCGTCGATCAGCGTCTGGATTTCGCTCCGGTACCCTTCGGGAAGATCGGTCAGCTTGTAGATGCCGCGATTCCAGTAGGGTAGGCAGCAGAGATCCATGAGCGTATTGAACGGGGCGAGCAGCCAGGTGAAGACGCCGTTGCCGGCGAAGTAGCGGTCGATGACGCGGAGGGTCGCGGGGCGATTGCGGAGCACATCGTACAGGCCGAAGAGGGCGTAGGTGCCGAGGACGGCGGGGATGATCCAGAGTTCGAAGTACAGCGTGAGGAACGCGGCGAGGGCCATTGGCACGGTGCGCTTCAGCACTTTCTTGACGATGCGCAGCGGTTTCTTGTGCGGCGGCGTGACGGCGACGGGGGCATCGAGCGCGAGCATGGGGCACCGGATTCGCAAGGGGGACTCGGGCAATATGAGGGACATGGCGGGGCGCGTCAACGGGAAGTTCGCCCCGCTTGAATGTGCCGCCGGCCCGCGATACCCTGACTCCGCCTCCCTCCCCGGCCTGCGCGTCACCATGCACCGAGAGCTGGATCCCACCGAATCCCCCTTCCGGCCGCGCAGCCACGGCACGCTCTACCTCATCACGGCGGTTCTCGCCGCACTGCTCATCGGCGACCTCTGGCCGCAGTTGGCCAAGTGGCTCACGGACGCCGTCTACCCCGCGCCGACCTGGGCGACGACGGAACTCTTCGGTTTCCGCTTCGCGCTGCTCGTGGCCGTGCTCGGCGGCGCCCGCGTCCTCTACGGTTCGCTCGAAAAACTTGGCGAAGGCCGGATCGGCGCCGACTTGGCCATCGCCATCGCGTGCATCGCCGCGATCCTCATCGGCCAACCCCTCGTCGCGGCGGAGGTCGTCTTCATCGGCCTCGTCGGCGAGTGTTTGGAAGCGTTTACCTTCGAACGCACCCAGCGCGCCCTCGGCAAGCTCACGGAACTCTTCCCCCAGCGCTGCTGGGTGCTGCGCGACGGCGCCGAGTTGCGCGTCCTCACGTCGGCCGTGGTCATCGGCGATAACGTCGTGGTGAAACCGGGCGGCCGGGTGCCGGTCGATGGATTGGTGATGGATGGTTGGAGCGAGGTCGACAGTAGCGCCCTCACGGGAGAGAGCTTGCCCGTCGAGAAAGCGACCGGTGACCGCATCCTCGCGGGGAGCATCGTCCGCCACGGTTCGCTCACGGTCGAAGCGCAGCAGATCGACCGGCAGACGGTCGCCGGGAAGGTGATCGAACTCACGGCGAACGCTCTCCGCACGAAGTCGAAGGGGGAGCGCCGAGCCGACCGGTTCGCCCGCTACTTCCTGCCCGTCGTCCTCGGCATCGCGCTCGCGGTGTTCCTCGCCAACGTCGGCTACCAATACTTCGGCACACAACCGGAAGGGAAGAAGTTCTCGTTCGGCGCCTCGGCGCGGGTCGCGGTTTATCCGGCGCTCGCGGTGCTGGTCGTCGCCTGCCCCTGTCCGCTGGTACTGGCGACGCCCGCCGCGGTGATCGCGGCGCTCGGTCGGCTCGCGGGGACCGGCGTGCTCATCAAGAGCGGAGCGGCCCTCGAGCGCCTCGCGGAGGTGCGCGGGTTCGCTTTCGACAAGACCGGCACCCTGACTGAAGGGAAGCTCGAACTCGGCGACCGGCGGCCTGCCGCCGCCATCACCGAAGACGAACTGCTGCACGCCGCGGCGCTCGCGGAGGTCCGCAGCGAGCACCCCATCGCCCGGCTGATCCTCGACGAAGCGCGCCGCCGACAGTGGGCTGACAGTGAACCGGAGAGCTTCACCGCCTTCCCCGGCGGCGGCGTGCGGGCGACTCACGGCGATGCGACGATCCTCGTCGGCACGCGGCGCTTCTTCGCCGAGCAGGGTTTGGCCGACATCCCCGACTCCGACGAGGCGCTGGCGCACTTCGATGAAACGGGCCAAACTCCGCTGCTCGTGGTCCGCGATGGCAAGTATCTCGGGGCCATCGGCGCCCGGGATCGGCTGCGGTCCGAAGCCCCCGGCGTGCTCGCGGACCTGCGCGATCTTGGTCTGAATCCTCTCGTGTTGCTCACCGGCGACCGCGCCGCCGTCGCAAAGATCGTCTCGGAATCGCTCGGCCTCACCGACGTGAAAGCGGAATTGCTCCCCGCTCAGAAGGTGGAAGCGCTGGCCGCGCTCGGCGTTCCGATGGCCTTCGTCGGCGACGGCGTGAACGATGCCCCGGCACTCGCCGGGGCGCACGTCGGCATCGCCATCGGCACCGGCGCGGATGTGGCCGCGCACTCCGGCGACATCGTCCTCATGGGCGAACCGCTGCGGACGCTGCCGCTGCTCGTGCGGCTGAGCCGCGAGACGGCGAAGGTCATCCGACAGAACATCGTCTGGTTCGGCTTCGGCGTCAATTTCGCCGGCATCCTGCTCACGGGCGTCCTCTGGTCGCTCTTCGACACCGGCCCCGACTGGTACGAGAAGGCCCCGCTCGCCGGGGCGATCTACCATCAGCTCGGCTCGCTGCTGGTACTGCTGAATTCGATGCGGCTGCTCGCGTTCGAGCGCACCGCCGCAACCGCCGTCGTCGGCCGGGCGAAGAGCGCATCGGGGGCCGTCGATCGCTGGATCGGCACCGTCCACGTGGACGATCTGTTCCACGCGCTCACGCACCGCTGGAAGGCCGTGCTCGGGACTGTCATCGCGGTGTCACTCGCGGTGTGGGTCGCGTCCGGATTCACGAGTATCAATGTGGACGAGGTCGGAGTCGTGCAGCGATTCGGCGCGTTACAAACGGATCTGCGGCCAGGGTTGCACGTCCGCTGGCCCTGGCCCGTCGAGAGTGTGACTCGCGTGAAACCCGCCGAGGTGCGCACGGTCGAAGTCGGCTTCCGCCTGCTCTCGGACGAGAAGGCCGCGCAGTTGGAACTGGCTCGATCCGAACAGACCAAGCTGAAGCGCAAGGGCGGCGACGGCGGGCTGACCTGGTCGAGCGCCCACGCCGAGGGGATCGCCCGCCAGACGGACGAATCGCTGATGCTCACCGGCGACGGCGACCTCATCGAACTCCTCGCGACGATCCGCTACACTGCCGACGATCCGCGCGCGTTTCTGTTCGACAGCAAGAATGCCGAGGGCATCGTGCGCTCCGTGGCGGAGGCCGTGTTCCGCGAAGCGATCGCCGGGCGCTCGTTCCAAACGCTCCTCGGCGGTGGCCGGTCCGCATTCGAGCGCGATGCGCAAGCGAAGCTCATCGAGCGGTTGCAGGAAGCGGCTCCCGGGGGCTTGGGCCTTCGCATCGAAGGACTGACGATCCACGATTTGCACCCGCCGCAAGAGGTTGTCGGGGCGTACCACGCCGTCGCCGATGCCATTCAGAAGCGCGATACCTCAATCAACATCGCGACCTCCGATGCCGCCCGGACTCGCTCCCGCGCGGCCGACGATTCGCTGCGGACCGTCCGCG
>JAYVTJ010000748.1:0-2987 GCA_043774415.1 Fimbriiglobus sp.
AAATCCTCGATCCACGCGACTCACTTCTTCTCCTCCAGTTTCATCAGCTCCGCTTGGGCCGCCTCTTTGACTCTAAGCACTTCGTCCGAGAGCGCCTTCATCTCCTTGATCGTCGCGCGATCGGCATCCGTATTCTCGTCGAGCAGCTTGAGCTGATCCCCGAGGCGAGCGTAGGCGAGTTCAATGGCGCTGAGCAGATTGCGGAGGCCGAGCTTATCGGCGTGCTTCACGAGGGTGTCGGCCGTCGGCCGGAGCATCGGCAGGAGCGCCTTATACTCGGCGAGGGTCGAGGCCTTGCGCCACTCTTCGAGCAAGAAGGCGCGGGCCTTTTTGTGGTCCTCGGCCGTCACGGCCCAATCGGCGAGGAGCTTCGCTTTCTTGACTGTCAAGTCTTCCCGCTTCGTCAGTTCGATGAGTTGGTCGTAAAGGGCGTCCGCTTCGGGCACTTCGCCGTGGCCGACGTGGAGGGCGATTTGCCGGACGATTTCGTTGGCGCGGAACTCCTTCTCGAACTTCACGGGGTCGTTGGCCTTGTCGATGGCCTCTTTCAACTCTTCCATCCGCTTTTCGATCACCGGTTTGCCGGTCCGCAGCATCTTGAGCTGATCTTCGCTCATGGCGAGGAGCCTCGCGGGATACGGCTCCTTCACGAGCTTGTCCTTCTTCAGCTTCGCGAGTTCCTCGCTCAGAATCTGGTCGGCCGTGTCGGTCGCCTTTGCACCTTTCGTGGCCCGGTCCAGCGCCGGCCCGAGTTCCCGATCGGTGATGAGCTTGCCCAATCCCTTGAACAATTCGATCTGCGCTGCGCCCGCATCGGCCACGCGACCACGCAGTCGCTCGCAGGCCTGCTCGAACTCGGCCTTCTCGATGTCGCCTTTGTCGATGGTCACGCGGAGGGTGATCGGCTCCCGGCCCGGCACCAGCGGCACCACGAATGGGTAGCCCTTGCTCGCCCCGACCTTCACGACGACGCAGGCGACGTTTTTGAGAGGGTGGCCGCCCGAATAGACGCCCTTCTGGAGTTCGAGCGTGTCGCGGTTCGTCGGTCGGAAGTTGAACCCGCCGTCGGTCGCCCAGATTTCGAGGGCCGTCGTGGACGGCGGCGGCTTCCCGTCTTTGTCGAGCAGGCGCACCTGCACCTTCGCCTCCTGGGTGGACACTTTCATCGCCCGGTAGCCGACCACGCCCTTTCCCGCGACGAGCGGGTGCTTCGCCGGCGGCGGCGGCGTGAGCAGTTCGCAGCGGCATTCGCCGTTGGCGACCTTGCTGATGACGCGGAGGTAGGTCCCCGATTGCGGCTTGCCCGCGAGCTGGGTCGCGACTTCCGGCTTCGCGCCGCTCTTGGAGCGCGGCGGTTCCACGAGCAGCGCGAAGGCGAGGACATCCCCCGTTTGAAGCGTGCGCTCGAAGCCGGGCAAATGACCGCCGCGGAACTTCACCGCCACTTGCTTCTCGTCGCCGGGGATCGGTTCGACGGTGCCGACGGGGCCGAAGTCCTTCGCGATCATCAGCCCGGCGAGCCGGGCGACGGTGTCCGCGTTCTGCGTTTCGGTCGAACGTACAACGGCCGAGACGAGGCCGGTCGAACCGTCGAGCTGGCGGGCTTCCACGCGGAAGGTGTTCCCGTTGCGGATCTCGACCTTCGCGAAGTGCGTCTTGATCCCCGTCAGCTTGCGGGCCTCGTCGGTCTCGACCGCCGGCCAACCGCCGTCGGCGAAGGCCACCCAGAGCGGCTCCCACTTCTTCTCGGGCACCGCGCGGAGGTCGATCACTTCGACCCGGCCGAGTTCCGCGCCGAGTGCCGGTTGCAGTGCCGCTTGCAAATCCTTGCAGAGCCGTTCGCGCGCCGGGCCCGCGAGCGCGGGATGCACCGGCGTCTGGACGACGACGCGCCAGACGTACGGCGTCTTCGATTCCGCATCGACGGCGAACGCGGGCAAAGTCGAGAGCAAGAACACGCCGAACGCGAAGCCGAACCGCATGGATTGCCTCCGGATGCCGATTGGGAATTGTAGCACGGAGAGCGGGCCATATCGTGACGGAGTTGCGTGGGAGAACTCCGATGATCTCCGTAGCGGAAGTCGCCCGACTTCCGACCTTGCAAAACCCGGAAGTCTGGCGACTTCCGCTACGAAGAACGCCGATGATCCGCGGTCTACTGTTCGATTTCGACGGGACCTTGGCCGACAGCTTCGCCGCCATCGCCGCGAGTACGAACTCCGTGCGCGAGTCGTTCGGGCTGCCGGCGATGACCGAAGCGGCCGTGCGGAAGTACGTCGGCCACGGGCTGGCGAACCTGCTCGGCGACCTCTGCCCCGGCTGCGATGTGGATCTCGCCGTGGCCCGGTATCGCGCTCACCATCCGAGTGTGATGCTCGCGGGGACGACGCTCTTCCCCGGCGTCCGCGAGACGCTCGCCCTCCTGCATCAACGCGGCTACCCGATGGGCGTTTGCAGCAACAAGGCGGTGGACTTCACGCGCGGCTTGATCGCGGTGCTCGGGCTGGCGGAACTGCTTCCCGTCGTACTCGGCCCCGAGGATGTCGGCGTGCCGAAGCCCGATCCCGCGATGCTGCTCGAAGGCTGCCGACGCCTCGGGATCAGCCATTCCGAAGGGCTGTACATCGGCGATATGGTCGTCGATGTGCAGGCGGCGCAGGCGGCGGGGATGCCGGTCTGGCTCGTCCACGTCGGCATGGCCGGCACCGAAGACCCCCGCGACGCAGGGCCCGATCGCATCCTGAAGGATTTCGCGGAGATGGCGGAACTGCTGCCGGCCTTACGTTAGCCCGACGCGCCAGCGAGGAATACAACTTCCCCGACTCGCGTACCGGCGAATTGACGGTCGGGAAACATATGCCATCGTTCGATTCTTCGCCCCAACGGGGCCGACGTCCATAGCCCAGGGCGGAAGCCCTGGGTCAGGAACGACAATGATTTCCGCCCCGAAGGGGCCGGCGTTCTTCAGTACGCACGCCGGGCCCGAC
>JAYVTJ010000749.1:0-1935 GCA_043774415.1 Fimbriiglobus sp.
CCGTGGCCTCGCCGACGAGCTGTTCGATCTGCTCCATCGGCACGCCGAGGCGCTCCGAGAGTTCCTCGCGGGTCGGCGGTCGGCCGAGCGCCACTTCGAGCGCCTTGCGGGCCGCTTCGACCTTGCTCTGCTTCGAGCGCACGAGTCGCGGCACCCAGTCCATGGAGCGCAGCTCGTCGAGCATGGCCCCGCGGATGCGCGGCACGCAGTAGGTCTCGAACTTCACGCCGCGCTCGAGGTCAAAGGCGTCCACGGCGTCGAGCAGTCCGAAGGTGCCGGCGCTGATGAGGTCGTCGAGATCGACGCCGTCGGGCAGCCGGGCCCAGATGCGCTCGGCGTTGTACTTCACCAGGTGCAGGTAGTTCTCGAGCAGGCGATTCCGCAGATCGACCCGCGGGTCGGCCCGGTAGTCGCGCCACACCTGCCCGATATCGGCTTCGACCGTTCGCATCACCATCGGAATCCTCCCTGATGAGCGGCCCCCGCCGGTACGGCCCGCGCTCGCAATGATCCGGATTGAACCGGAGCATCCCCCTGCGAACGCTGGCTGATCCCCGGCCTCTGCCGGCAGATCGACCGTCGGAAGCTGTTCCCCCCGGATGCCCTGCGGGACGCAGTTCGGCATCCGCTACGCTAGTATCGTCCGCGGTCGCAGCGGCCTGCATGCAAACCGTACAATCGCGGATCGGATCGGCGACACCCCCGCTGCAGAACGCGCACCGCGGGCGCAGACTCCCGGATCGCCCCATCGGAGCGGACCGGGAATCGCATTCCCACCGTCATTTCCGGATCGATCCGACAGAGGTCCGGTTCCCCAACCGGGCGTTCCGCCATCTCGATTCCGACCACTCGCGTTCTGCGTGCGGGCCTGATAGCGACACCGTCCGCCCGTGTCGAGAGAAATGTGCGGGAAATGAAAGGCCGCTTCAGCGCTTCGCCGATTCGACGATGTGCTCGAGAATTCCGAGCAGCTTGTCGAGTTGATGGATGGTGTATTCCGTTTGGTCGAATGTCACGAGCGACTGCGAGAGAGTCAGGAATCGCCAGACCACACCGGTCGTCACGGCTCCGTAAACGACGGGCTGTGGCTTCCCGGCCCGCTCGTCGAAGCGCTGGGCGCCGACCATGGCGGCGATGCACTGACCGAATCCGTCCGCGATGCTGTCCCTCTTCGCTCCGAAAAGCACGGCGACGGGGGCGGTCGGCCGCAGCAATTGGGGTCCGAGGCCGAAGAGGAAATCGATGAATCCCGTCAGCTTCGCCTCCGGGTCGGCTTGAAAATCGACTCCGGAAAACAGGTTGATTCGCCCCTTCATCCGCCCCCACGTTTCGAAGAGCAACGGGACGACCAGAAGCTCCGAGCGCGCCTTCTCTGTATTGATGGAGACCGCCAGGACGAGATAGCCCGGCATCTGCGAACGCAGTGCCTCCGACGGCGCGATCGGCGCCACGGCGCCGAACAAATCGGCGGTCGCTTCGGTGAGACCGAGCTTCGCGAAGACATCGGGATAGGAAAAGTCGCCGAAGGCCATTGCGAGAACCCCTCTCGGATGGAACCGCCGCTATTGTATCGCGTCAATCCCGCACGACCGTCTGCCGGCCCGCGAGGACGCGCACCTTGTCCGCGATGCGCTGCGACTTGGCGCCGTTCGCCGAGATGAGCCAGACCGAATAGAAGCCGTCCGGCACGACGAGGTCCTCCTTGTAGTCCGGCACCTTCTGGATGGCGGCGTGCCCCTTCGCGCCGGGGCCGGGGTCATCGGTCGCCGTGACGACGATCCCGCCGGCGCGCGGGAGGTCGTCGCCCCGCACGTAGACGGTGCCGAGGTGCGACCCCGGCTTCAGTTCGTTCGAGCCCTTCGCCACCTTCCAACCGGCAACGGCCAGCACCGGGATGCCCCCCTTCGGCGTATACCAGACATCGAACGGCCCGGC
>JAYVTJ010000750.1:0-2530 GCA_043774415.1 Fimbriiglobus sp.
CTGGAGTTGAATCATCCGTTCGAGGGTGCGCGAACGCGACAGACCCGCCGTGATGGAACGCACGATGGGGCCGACGGCCTGGACGGAATCGGGGAGCGAAGTCAGCAGTTTGCCCGCGACGGCCAGTCGCAGCAGCAGGGGATTCGTCCGGTCGGGCAATTGCTGGGCGGCGAGGAGCATCACGCCCTTGGGCACGGGGTCGGGCATCCGCGCCACGAATTCGAGGGCGATCCGCGATCCGAGGACGCCGGTTCCGAGCAGCGATTGGAACGCGGCCATGCTCTGCGGACCGGGGTACGTCCGGGCGATCAGGGCATCGAGCGCGCGGAGTTGCGCGGCGCGGTCCTTCGCCGCGACCGCGAGTCGGATCGAATCGTCGGGTGCCCGTTTCGCGCTGGGGTCGATCATGGGGCGACTACTTCGCCTCGGCCTTCAGGGTCGCGGGGAGCAAGCAGTTCCTGTCGTTGCATGCGATGATTTTCACCCGCACCGCCAGCTTCACAGCTGCATTGTCCGTGCGCTTCACGCTCCCGGTGATCGAGACGGTTCCCGCATAGATGCGGTAGTCGGCGACGCTGTCTTTCTGGATCGTTCCAGCCGGGTACTCGATCTTGGCTTCGACCGCTTTGCCCTCGATGAGGATTTCAACGACGGTCGCGGAGCCATCCAGATCCTTGCCGAGCGGCGGGTTCGCGTAGAGGTGCCAGGGCTTCGCAATCGCGACCGTCACCGTGAAGTTCTGGACGCCGTCCTTCACCGCATCGGCGTTCAGTGACACCGCGGTGACATCGGCCGACGACTTGGGATTCTCCGGCGGCTTCGGCGCGACCACGGCCGCCCCGGGAGTCGGGGCGAATCCGCCGTCGGCCAGAATTCCCGCGAGCGCTTCGGCCATCAGCGGCACGGCCGTGGGATTTATCTTCATCGTCGCCGCGTAGACCCGCACCGTCATCTCCGCCTGCTGGCGGTAAGCTTTGTCGCCGGTGGCCGCGGCGAGCCGCAGCAGGTTGCGGGCCGAGACGCCGTTGCCGGAGGGCTGGGCGCCGTCGTAGCTGTCCTTGCCGCGGGCGAAGAGCTTTTCGGAATCGTGAGCCGTACTGAAGTAGGCGCCGCGGGCGTCGTCGCCAAACCATTTCAACTGCGCCGCCGCGAGCGCCTTGGCTTCGGCGAGCCATTTCTTGTCTCCGGTCGCCGCGTGCAGGTTTAGCAGCCCTTGGACGACGAAAGCGTAGTCGTCGAGGAAAGCGGGGACTTTGGCCGTCGGTTTCTCGCCCGTCTTGACCGCATAGATGCGCAGCAACCGCCCGTCTTTATCGCGGAGATTCTTCAGCAGGAACTCGGCGGCTTTTGCGGCGACCTGCGTGTATTTCCGCTCCTTCAGGACCTCTCCCGCTTTGGCGTAAGCCCCGATCATCTGGCCGTTCCACGCGGCGATGAGCTTCGTGTCGAGAAACGGTCGCGGCCTCTTGGAGCGGACTTCGAAGAGCTTCTGCTTCAACGGTTCGAACTTCTGCAGCAGCTCGGCATCGGCGATCGGCTTCTCCAACCGCAGGATGAACTGCTTCTCTTCGAAGTTCGGCTTCTCGAGCGCGTAGGTTTTGCGGAAGAGCTTCGCATCGTCGCCGCTGCCGAGGATGGCGTCGAGTTCCTTCGCGGTCCAGACGTAGAACTCGCCCTCCTTGCCTTCGCTGTCGGCATCGAGCGCGGCGTAGAACCACCCCTCCGGCGAGGTCATCTCGCGGGCCACGAAGGCGAGGGTTTCGTCGATCACCCGGCGGTAGCTCTCGTCCGGCTTCTGCCGGTAGGCCTCGGCGTAGAGTTCGACGAGCTGGGCGTTGTCGTAGAGCATCTTCTCGAAGTGCGGCACCGTCCAGGTGCGCTCGGTGCTGTAGCGGTGGAAGCCGCCGCCGAGGTGGTCGTAGATTCCCCCCGCCGCCATCTTGTCGAGCGTCAGCGCCAGGCTCTTGGCGAGTTCTTCGTTCCCCTTCTTCGCCGCTTGCTTCTGGAGGAACTGCAGCGCCGCGACTCGGGGGAACTTTGTCCCCTTGTAGTTGCGATCCTTCGAACCGAGGCCGCCGTGCTCGGGGTCGAACTCGTAGGCGTCGGTGGTGTCCTTGAGCAGTTCGGCATCGAGGGCGACGAGGGCGATGCCGCGGAGATTGCGTTCGAGGGCTTCGTTCGTGAGTTCCGCGACGTGATCGGCTTGGTCGAACAGTTCCTTCTTCTTGTCCTTGTGCAGGCCCATCACCCTCGTCAGGGTCGTCTTGAAGCCGGGGATCGTGTCCTCGCCGACCTTCTTGTCCTCGGGCGGAAAATAGGTGCCGCCGAAGATCGGCTTGCCCTCGGGCGTGAGGAACATGCTCATCGGCCAGCCGCCGCCGGTGCGGGTGACTTGGAGTGCGGTCATGTAGACGTCGTCCACATCGGGGCGCTCTTCGCGGTCCACCTTGATGCAGACGAAGTTGTCGTTGAGCACCTTGGCGATGGCGTCGTTCTCGAACGTCTCTCGCTCCATCACGTGGCACCAGTG
>JAYVTJ010000751.1:0-6140 GCA_043774415.1 Fimbriiglobus sp.
TTAAACGGGCGATCCGACCGAATCTGCCGAGAATCGATGGGAATCGCCGCGTAAACGACGCGGGGGAGAGATTACACCCGATCGACAGCTTGGCCGAGAGCCACGCCGTGATGGTTCGCGAACAGAATGATTGTGAGAATGTAGAGCAAACGAATCATGGCGCGTCCACGAGTGTGTAATCGCTGCGGATCAGGGAAGTGTCGGATGGCGCAGCCATTCAGCTAGAGGGTGAACGAGTTGATAGAATCGCTTGTCTATGGCAAGCGGGAGTAATTCCTCCACCAAATCATCGACCCGCCAAGCGAGTTCTTGGTTCGATTGGGTCGCGA
Organism: Fimbriiglobus sp.; assembly: GCA_043774415.1. Taxonomy (GTDB): domain Bacteria; phylum Planctomycetota; class Planctomycetia; order Gemmatales; family Gemmataceae; genus JALHQU01. The sequence continues at coordinate 330 of JAYVTJ010000751.1, forward strand.
GAAGCCCGTATAGAATGTTTGCCATCGCTTCCATCTGAATAGTGTCACCATTCAGACGAATGTGTGACGCGAGCCGCGTGAGTTCCCGAGATGCAGCATCACGCGTTGCGAATGCCGGATTAGTCAGATCCGGTATCAAGACCGCTATCGCAGCAGTGAGGTCGGCCGTGGTGCTGTGATCTCTGCACCCTCTCGGTGTCAGGGTCCAGAACCCGTTGCGAACGGTGAAGTGAGTCGCGACGGCGAGAGCTTTCAGATCCAGCGTCCGGGAGAATTGACCGATGACAGTGTCGTACCCACCTTCTGCGATTCTGGCCAATATCGCCATTTCACTGCGGGTGAAATGCTCCGAGGTGAGATCGGCTATCGAATGAATGTCCGTCATCACTTCGATGATCGCTTCGTCGTCGACTAGGAAATTATTGGGGTTCGAGAGCAGATTGTGCCACTTGGTCGAGAGGTCAGTCCGCGGGGTTTCGTCGGCGTCGGCGTTCATCCCCGCATCCAGGTTGATAACCACCATCGCCGCCGCGAAGTTCAGCAGGTACGCGCCGACCTGCGACCCGAACACCTGCACGGACACGCTGGTACCCGGCGCGACGCCGTCGGCTTGGAACAGCAGCGGGATGTCCGTTTGCCCCGGCAGGAATGTCACCGAACCGGCGGAGGTGCTCAGCGGACCGTCGGCCACACCCACCTTGGCGCCGCCCGTCGGCGCGGAGTAGTTCACCGTGAGGGTGCCGAATGAGTTGGTGCGGTGGATCACGAACCAGCCGAGATTCGAGTCCCCCTGAATGATGTTCGCGCCCTGCGTGATCGAGACAGTCGAGATCGCGCCCGGAGAATTGGTCGGGGGCATTCCCGGATAAGTGTTGGTCGGCGGGACTGGCGCCGGCGGAGGCGCGGGCATGCCACCGGTTCCTTCTCCCACCGGGAATAATCCCGGCACCGTCACGGATCCGGGCATGCCACCGGTTCCACCGTCCCCCGGCTATGATCCCGGCACCGGCACGTACCCCTATCCCGGCATGCCGGGATCGTTACCTGTCGGCGCCGGAGGAGCGCCGGGGTCGCCGCTGCCGGTCGGCGGGGCGCCGGGAAGTGTACCGGTTGGCGGAGGGGTGGAAGTGCCGGGGCCGCTGCCGGTCGGCGGCGGGGCGCCCGGCCCGACCGTGCCGGTCTCGGGCGCTTCGACGACGCTCACGGACCACGAGACGTCTTCCCATTCGCCGGTCGGCGCGGACATGTCCACGAGCGTCAGCAGGGTTCCCGAATAGACGAAGGCCCAGGGTCGGCTCGGATCGACCTCAAGCGCATCCGGCCCCATCGTGTACGTGTGAGTCTCGCCGCCGAACTCGACTGCGATGGTGCCGACGAATGCGGCGGCCACGGCTTGGACGAACACCGATCCGCTCGCGGCGCTGGTCAATGCCGGATTGATGGTGACCGTGCCGGAATGGGCGGGGTTCGCGGCTACGGCGCCAAGGAGTTCGACTGCGAAGCGCGTCGGGACGATGCGGTCTTCGAACACCATCACCGACAGCCGCACGGATGGGTTGACCGAAGTGCAGCGACAGGGGGGGCGGAAGCGGTTGTGCCGGAGAGCCAAGTGCGCAGGTTCCGAAGCATGGTACCGGCTCCGCAGGATGTGCTGATGGAGTGTGGGTAACCGCTGTCGGAACTCCGAGATGGCGAAATCCGGGAAGAATATCGGAAAAGCCAAAGCACCCTCCTACCCGTGCCCTTCCTGGACGAAATTCTTGTTCCACGCCGGGATGACCACCAGCAGATCCCCCGTTCCGTCCGGAACGCACTGGCAGCTCAGCCGCGATTCGGGCGTCACGGCGCGGGCCGTGTCGAGCATGTCTTCCTCGTCGTCGGTCGCGGCGTTGCAGGTGCCCAGCCCCTGCGACACGTAGACGTGGCAGGTCGCACAGGCGCAGACGCCCCCGCAGGCGTGGTCGATCTCGACCCCGGCCCCGGCCGCGAGATCCATGATGCTCCCCGGTTCGCCCGTGCGGCCGTAGGGCAGCGCCGCCGGATCGACGACGAACTCCTTCCGCTCCTTCGACTCCTGGAGCACGAAGGTGATCTTGAAAGGCTTCTGCGCCTGCGGGGCGGTCACTTGCGTGATGTAGGGGTTCTTGCCCGCCATCGGCTGGGTCTCTGCGTCGTCGGAGCGAAACGAAAAACGCGGGAGGGGCTTCCTCCCGCGTTCGCATTGTATCGCTCGCCCGGCGGGCCGTTACTGCTTGGGGAACGTCAGGCCGTTGTTCACCGCTTTGACCCCCGGCGTCAGGCGGATCATCCCTTCGATGAGCCGGGCTTCGTCTTCGTCGCGGGCGGTGCCTTTGAGCGTCACGATGCCGCCGGCTTCGGTGGTCACGCTGACGGTTTTCGAATCGGCGATGCTCGCCGAAGAGTCGAGGATCGTGCGGAGGTCGGTCAGCATCTGCGGAGCGGCGACGGGCGGCGCGGCGAACTTGAGGGTCGCCGTATAGGCGATCGACCGGCCGGTGCTCAGGCCGTTGTTCTGCTGATTCAGGACAGAATTCGCGCCGCCGTTCAAGCCGCCGAACTGACCCTGCCGACCGCCGGTCGCGCCGGTGGTGGCGCCGCCGAAGCCGCCGGTCGTTCCGGAGCCGGAGGTGCCGCCGAAGCCGGAGGTCGAACCCGACCGCGCTTGCGTGGTTCCCGCCGTGCCCGTGGTGCTTCCGAAGCCGGTGGTGCTCACGCTCGTTCCGCCGCTGGTGTTGCGTCCGCCGGTCGAAGCGGCACCGCTGTTGGTGCCCGATGTGCCGGTGCCGGTACCGTACAGGGCGACGCCGAAGCCGCCGGGGTTGTTGGCCGTCGAAGAGGACGCCGCACCGGTCGAAACGCCCGCCCGCCCTTGGTAGTAGGGGTTGGCGTAATATTTGTTGAACGCGTTCGAGGTGGCGAGAGCGGCGGTGGTCGTGTTCAGATCGGATGGCGCGGTGATCGTCGGCGCTTGCAGCGAACTCGACGCCATGTTGGTGTTCAGCCCGGAAGTGCCGCCTTGACCGCTCGCGGTGCCGCCGGTCGTGGAGCCCGTCGCGCCGCCGGTGCTGGCCGTCGTGGAGGTCGTGGAACCGGTGGTGGTCGTCGTCTGAGCGAGCGCGCCGCCGGCGGAGAGGGCCGAGAGTGCCGATGCCCAGAGGACTCGTCGAAGGCTGCGCATCGCGTGCTCCCGGTAAGATGGGCGAGAATCGGCCCACCCGAATGGTCTCTTCGGATAATATCGTCGGTTCGGGCCGCTGTCACCAGAAAGATTGATGAGAAGTTCACCATGGCCGCAATCGGCGCCGCCGTCGTCGGGATCGGATTCATCGGGCCGGTGCACGTCGAAGCGCTGCGCCGCCTCGGTCACCGCGTTGTCGGCATCCTCGGTTCGACCCCCGAAAAGTCGTTCGCGACGGCGCACGCCCTCGGCCTCCCGCGCGGCTACGCCAGCCTCGGCGAACTCCTCGACGATCCGCTCGCGCAGGTCGTCCACCTCGCGTCGCCGAACGCGCGCCATTTCGAGCAGTGCAAGCGCGCGCTCGACGCCGGCAAGCACGTCGTCTGCGAAAAGCCGCTGGCGCTGACTTCCGCCGAAACGGGCGAACTCGTCGTCCTCGCTCGCAAGAAGCGCGCGGTCGCGGCGGTGAACTACAACGTGCGCTTCTACCCGCTCGTGCTCGAAGCGCGCGAGCGCCGCAAAGCCGGGCACCTCGGCCGCATCTTCCACATCACGGGCGATTACCTCCAGGACTGGCTGCTGCTCCCGAACGATTACAACTGGCGCGTCGAAGCGACCGAAGGGGGCGCCCTCCGCGCCGTCGCCGACATCGGCACCCACTGGCTCGACACCGTCTGTTTCATCGCGGGGTTGCAGGTCGAAGCCGTCTTCGCCGATTTGAAGACCGTTCACCCCTACCGGGACAAGCCCGTGTGCGGCAGTGAAACCTTCCGCAGCGCGCTCGAGTCCCACCGCAGCGAGCGCGTCCTCGTGACCACCGAAGATCACGCGTCGATCCTCATCCGCTTTCGAGGGGGGGCGCGCGGCAGCGTCACCGTCTCGCAGGTGATGGCGGGGCGGAAGAACGCGCTCCGCTTCGACATCGCCGGGGAGAAGTCCTCCTTCGGCTGGAACAGCGAAGACCCGAACGAACTGCTCATCGGCTACCGCGACCGACCGAACAAATTGATGACGCGCGATCCGGCGCTGCTGGCCCCGGCCGTGCGGCCCTATGCGAACTACCCCGGCGGCCACGCCGAGGGGTTCCCCGATACCTTCAAGCAGCTCTACCGCGCGGTCTACGCCGATGTGGAACGCGTGCTCGCGGGTCAGGCGCCGGAAGCGGAGCCGCTCTATGCGACGTTCGCCGACGGCCATCGCGAAGTGCAGTTGTGCGAAGCGATTCTGCGGAGCAGCGCGACCGAGCGCTGGGTCGGGTTACTGTGATTTTGTAGGTCACGCTCCGCGTGACACCGGAATGAATCGACCTTTCGGAGTTCGTGAGCTGGCGTCACGCAGAGCGTGACCTACGGGATCGCGGACTCGATTCTCCACCATCGGACCCCGAATCATGTTCCTCGGCTACAACACGAACGGCTTCGCCCACCATCGGCTCGACGATGCCGTCGGCATCCTCGCGGCGCAGGGCTACCGCGGCATCGCCCTCACGCCCGATGTCCACCACCTCAATCCGTTCGAGCCCGAATACCCGGCGCGCGTCGAGGAGTTCGCCGAAGCGCTCGCGGAGCGCGGCCTGCGCTGCGTCATCGAAACCGGCGCGCGGTTCCTGCTCAACGCCCACTTCAAGCACCAGCCGACGCTCGTTTCCAAAATGCCCGAGGACCGCGAGTACCGCTTCGAGTTCCTCAGCCAAGATTGCGTGGAGCTGGCGAAGGCGCTCGGCGCCGACTGCGTCAGCTTCTGGAGCGGTACGGCGAACGACGATGCGCCGCCGGGCGGAGTGATGGATCGCCTCGTCGAGGGCTGCGTGCGCCTCGCCGACTTCGCGGCCGAGCGCGGCGTGAAGCTCGCGTTCGAGCCGGAACCGGGGATGTTCCTCGACACGATGGACAAATTCGCCGAACTCCACGGCCGCGTGAACCGGCCCAACTTCGGCCTGACGATCGACATCGGCCACCTCGTCTGTCAGGGGGAAGTGCCCGTGTCGGCGCACCTCGTGAAATGGAAAGAGTGGCTCTGGAACGTCCACATCGAAGACATGAAAGCGGGCGTGCACGACCACCTGATGTTCGGCGAGGGGGACGTCGATTTCATCGACGCCTTCGCCGGGCTGCGCAGCGCCGGCTACTCGAATGGGGTCTACGTCGAACTGAGCCGGCACAGCCACAACGCCGTCGCCACGGCGAGGCAGTCGATGGAGTTCCTGAAGGGGTGGCTGACCTCCGATGCGGAGGATTCGTGAGCCGGCGCCGTAGTTTCCGTTTACCTTAGACCCGAGTTATCGAGAGCCAGCATTCTTCAGCCCGAAGGGTCGCCGAAACGGTGCACAAGGCCATCGCCCCGAAGTGATTCCATGAGCGATCCGGACCTCGACCTTCCGCCGCGCCGGCGACCCTTCTGGGCGACGCTGGTCATCATCGTGTACGGCCTGCTGGCCGCGACGCTGCTGTTCGGCCCGCTGCTGATCGGAATGCTTGGGAATTCCGGCGGCGAGATCCTCGCAGCCTCCGGCATCGCCGTCGTGCTCTTCGTTTGCGGGGCGACCCTGTTCCTCATCCCCGTGCCGAAGGGCCGGCGCGAACGGGGCGTCTCCCGGCGGACGATCTGGGTGC
>JAYVTJ010000752.1:0-3981 GCA_043774415.1 Fimbriiglobus sp.
ACTGTAGACCGCGCCGGGCACGTCGAAGTCGATCAAGCCGTCCGAGGGATAGCGGAGCTTGTTAACCGGGGGTGCCGGAGCCGATACTCCGGGCGAAGCGTCCGGCGCCGAGCCTTTCGCCAGCAGATCGCGGATCTCTTTGATGCCGAGCGTGAGCTTGCCGATCGCGACCGTGCTCGGCGGTTCGACCGGCGGCGCCAGCGCGACGGCTTCGAGCGCGGCCATCGCATCGCGGAGGGAGAGCCGCGCGGCCGGATTTTTATCCATCAGGTATTCGACGAGATCCGAGAGGGCCTCCGGCACGGCGGCGCTGCGCGCCCGCAGCGGCTCGGCGACGCGGGTCTGGTGGGCGATCATCTTGTCCACGACCGTCCCGTCCGGGAAGGGTCGCTCGCCGGCGATGGCCGCATAGAGCGCACAGCCGAAGCTGTAGGCGTCGGCGGCCGCAGTCCGTACCGACGGGTCGGCGATGGTTTCCGGAGCGCAGTAGTCCATCATGGCGAGCGCGGAGTTCGCCGACGAGATCGTGTCGAGGACCGAATCGTCGGCGCTGTTCTCGGCGAGGATCGCGCCGATGCCGAGATCGAGGATGCGGGCGCGACCGTCGACTCCGACCCTGATGTTGCCGGGGTTTAGCAGTCCGTGAGCGAGTCCGGCCGCATGGCAGATGGCCAACCCCTCCGCGACTTCCGAAAAGACCCGACACGCTTCGGCCACCGGCATCGGACCCGACCGTTCGATGATCGCTTCGACCGTTTCCCCTTCGACGAAGGGCCAGCCGAGATAGTGCGACCCGTTCGCCGTGTCGATCTCCGCCGGCGGGACGACCGCGGTGTGCGTGGGAAGTGTCTGGAAGAGCATCGCCTGCTTCTTCGCCTGCTGCAGCTTCCAGATGCTGCGCAGAGGCAAAACTTTCACCGCGAAGCGGCGGCGATCCCCGCGGTGCAGCGCGAGGAAGACCGATCCCAAGTGTCCCGCCCGGAGCGGTTCGAGGAGAAGGTATGGCCCGAGCAGCAGCTTTCCGGCTTCCCCGGCGACGGCGCGCTCGGCCTGGTAATTCGTGAGCAGCCCGCGGCCGACCAGAAACTCGGCGACGGATTCGAGGTCCGGAGATGAGCCCTCGCTGGCGTAGGCGTCCCGCGCGGAGCGCGCGCGGCCGGAATCGAGCACTTTCGCTTCGACGAGGCCGTTCAGAAACTGATCGACATCCTGCGATTGGGTCGATACCGGGGCAGGCGACATAGTGGCCTTCATCCGGGCGTGGAGAACGCGTATAAGGGGCCGCGTGCGGCGAAGTCTAGAACGGACTGTGCGGAATTGCCAGCGCCGTCGAAAATGTCGCGGGGGCCGCCCGGGAAAAACTTCCGGAATCGCACGCCGGCGAAAGCGCACCTCTTGCTGACGGTACTACAATCAGTGTGTGTGGTCCGATCGCCCAGCGAACTCCAAACGGGGAGCCGATCATGAACAGTTCTCCAAAGCGCTCGTCCGGATCGAGCGAGAAGTCGCGCCGGAAATCCGGCACCCTGGACCTCTCCACCGCGCGGCAGATGCTGCCGCTCGTGCGCTCCATCGTGGCCGATATCGTCGATTCCAAAAAAGCCCTGACCGACCTCAGCAGCGAGCAGGATCAGCTCGACCGCAACCGCCGCCAGCTCGAATGGAGCGCGCGCGACCGCCGTTACTCCCTCCGCGACGAAGTCGCGAAGGCCGAGCAGAATTACGGCAAAGCCATGACCGAACTCGACGATCTCGGGGTCTCCCTCGTCGATCTCACCAACGGCCGCGTCGATTTCCCGACCCGCATCAACGGCCGCTCGGCCGCGTTCTCCTGGCAGATCGGCGAAGAGGCCGTGGCGCACTGGCGCTACGCCGAAGAGGAGCAGCTTCGCCCGATCCCCACCGACTGGGAGCCGGGGACCGCGGTCCGCAGCCGTGCGAATTCTTAGATCGCGATTTTTTCGACCGATCCGCTTGCTTGTCCTGCGCGCGTGATCTACATACCGGTGTGCTTTCACCGTTCCGAGGGGGGAACGGTTTCAGCAATCAGGCTTACCGGAGGGATGGACGGGACCCGACCGGACGCTTGGTAATCCGGACGCGAGGAATCGCGTCCGGATTTTTTCGTGCGCGGCTCGGCACCCGGTTGCAAAATGAGTTTGGGCGGAACACCCCCCACCCCCCCTGAAACTCAATTGAGTTTCGCAGGACGCATTTTTCGCCGGTCACTTATCGATCCGCTTCCAGACGAAGTACTGGTCGCCGTTGCCGCCTTTGAACTCCGTCGGGCGCGGTTGGCCCGCCTGGGCGTGGCACCAGTGGAGCCGATCCTTCTCGAACTTGAAGATGCCCGCCAGCGAACTGTCACCGCCGAATTGGACGTTCAACTGCATCGGGTCGCTCTTGAAGTCGCAATTCACCGGGAGTTTGTGGTAGGCACCTGCGAGGGTCGTCGCCGTGGAGAGCTTGTCGCCCTCGATGGTCAGCTTGTAAGTCGCGAAGTCCCCCGTCGGCTCGATGGAGCCTTCGCCGCGATCCAGCGACACGATGAGCCACGTGCCCTGCATCTTGTCGAGGGGTGTCCGCTTCGCCTCCGCCGGCACCGGAGCCGCGGAAGCGGACACCGCGAGCAGCGAGATCATCAGGAGCGTTCGCACGGCGCTTCTCCCCGGCTATTTGCCGACCCGTTTGTAAATCATGGAGTGGTAGCCCTTGCCGCCGACGAATGCCGACGGAGGAGCGGACTCGGCGTCACCGTGGCACCAGTGGAATTGCTCGCCTTCAAACTTGATAATTCCGGGAATCGTTTTGCCGCACGCGCTCGGGATGATCAGCCGCATCGGCGTCGATTCGAAGTCCCACGTCACCGTCGCATTCTGGAGCGGGCTTCCCTCCTGATTCGACGCCATCTTGCCGCCTTTGAACGTCAGAGTGGCCGAGGCCAAGTCGCCGGTCGGAATCCGATGGCCGTCGCCGCTGTCGTACGTCACGATGATCCAGCGACCCTGCTATCGGTCGAGGGGCGTCTGCGTGAGTTCCTTCGGCACCTGAGCCGCATTCGCGGTGGCTGTGAGCAGCGAGATTGTCAGAAGCGTCCGCATGATCGATCCTCTGTCGCTGACTTCGCTAGATCAGCCGGGCTGAATCCCGTCGCCATGAGTGCGTGTGAGTTCGCCAAACTCACACGTTCAGCGGCCGGCCTGGTACGTCCATTTGAACGGTTTCGCCATCGTGTCGTTGTAATAGTCGATGAACTTCAGAATCCGCTCCCGCAAGTCGGCCGTAGAGCGGAACACGCCGCGGCGGATCACCCGGCGACTCAGGATGCAGAACCAGATCTCGATCTGATTCAACCACGAGGTGTGTTTCGGCACATACACGAACCGCACGCGGTGAGTCGCGTCACTCAGGAATGCCTTCCGCGTCGCCACCGATTTCAACACGCCGTCCTTCCCCTTCACACCGAGCGTGTCCGCCGGGATGCGGCACAAACTGGCGATCAACAGCACGAGCGTGGCCGAACAATGCGTGGTCAGGTTGTCGGCCACGAAGATCCAACCGGCTTGGCGATCGGTCGCGATCGTGCGCTCGATGTGCGGGGCGAAGTCGACCTCGCCGCGGGTCTGCTGCACCGTAGGAGCGATCACTTCGCCGGTCGCGACTTCGAAGTTGCCGAGGAGCACTTGCGTGCCGTGGCGCTTGGACTCGACCTCGCGCCGCTCGATCAGACCGGGCCGCATCGGCTTGGTCGGGGCCGCCGGCTCGAGCGCCTGGACACTCGTCTTCTCGTCGACGCACACCGTGTGAATGCCCTCTGTTTCCAGTCGTTTCGGCGCGGCCCGATCCGTTTCACAGACATCGCGCACCCGCTGTTCGAAGGCGACCACGCCCTTGGGATTGGCGTTGAGCCAGTACCGGCTTTTGTGCGGCTGAAGTTCCGCCATCTTTTAAAAAACGTCCGACCTGTCGGACGGAAATCGA
>JAYVTJ010000753.1:0-2006 GCA_043774415.1 Fimbriiglobus sp.
GGAATCATTTTAGCACCGACGCACTGCGGACAGCCCGGGGTCCAGCCCTACAAAAAGCGGACACGCATTCCTCCGTCGTCTCGGGTTCACCATGGATCACTTCAACTATCGCAATCGCTCCCTCCACTGCGAGGGAGTCCCCCTCACCGAAATCGCCGAAGCCTACGGCACACCGACGTTCGTCTACAGCGAAGCGACGCTCCTCGAGAACCTCAAAGAAGTCCAGACCGCGTTCGCCCCGGCGAAGCCGATCATCTGCTACAGCATCAAGGCGAACGGCAACCTCAGCATCGCCCGGCTCATGGGCCAGCACGGCGCCGGTTTCGACGTGACCTCCGGCGGCGAATACTTCAAGGCGCTCAAGGCCGGACCGGCGGGTTCGAAGATCGCGTTCGCAGGCGTCGGCAAGAGCGACGCGGAAATCCGCTTCGCTCTCGACAACGGCGTCTATCTCTTTGATGTCGAGAGCGAAGAGGAACTCCACACCATCGGGCGGATCGCGCAGGAGATGGGCCGGAAAGCGCCGGTCGCGCTGCGGGTGAATCCCGATCTGCCGCCGAAGACGCACGCCAAGACCGACACCTCCGTGAAGGGGGTGAAGTTCGGCCTCGACATCGAAACGATCCTCGAAGTCTCGGCCGGGGTCGTTGGGCATCCGGGGCTCGACGTGATGGGCCTGCACATGCACCTCGGCTCGCCGATCCTCAAAGTCGAACCGTACGAGCAGGGGTGCGCGAAGGGCCTGCAACTGATCGCGGCGATGCGCAGGCAGGGGCACCCGGTCTCGGTGCTCAACATGGGGGGCGGCTTCGGGATCAACTACCGTCAGCGGGAAGCGCTGCCGGCGAGCGCCTTCGCGAAGGTGATCCTCCCCGCCGTGGCGGAGGCGAAGTGCCAGTTGGTTCTCGAACCGGGCCGGTTCATCGTCGGCAACTCCGGCGTGCTGCTCAGCCGCGTCGTGTTCAACAAAGAGACGGGCGGCAAGCGGTACATCATCCAGGACGCCGCGATGAACGACCTCATCCGCCCGACGCTCTACGACAGCTTCCACCGCATTTGGCCCGTGGCGCCGGGGGCCGAAGTGCCCGAGTGCCCGACCGATTTCGAAGCGGACATCCCCGGCACGCTCGAACAGGATGTCGTGGGTCCCGTTTGCGAATCCGGGGACTATTTGGCGAAGAAGCGGAATCTGCCGGCCGTGAAGCGCGGCGACCTGCTCGCGACCTTCAGCGCCGGGGCGTACGGCATGTCGATGGCCTCGAACTACAACGCGCGGTGCCGGGCGGCGGAAGTGCTCGTCACAGGCGGAACACACCGCTTGATCCGACGCCGGGAGCGGCACGAAGACCTCGTGGCGTGCGAAGAGGATTGCTTAAAGTAGTCGGGCGGCGCACAATGCATCCGCCTCGCCGCGCGCCCGTCCGGGCCGTGCGGCTCCGTATACTGGGGCGTTCGCCCACTCGGTCCGACGGAGGATGCGCCCTTGCTCCGCTATCCCATCATCTGCGCGGTCGCGCCGCTGATCCTGCTCGTCTCCGCCCCGAGTTCGCCCGCTCAACCGCTCGCCGTCAACTCCAAGGCCTTCGAGGCGTTCAAGGATGCCCGCGAGCTGATGCAGCGGGGCAAATTCGACCTCGCCGCCGAGCAGTTGAAGGCGTTCCTCGCGGCGACGCCGACCGACGCCGACCTGTTCGCGATCCAGTCGCGGTTCGGCAACTCGGTCTTCCTCCAATTGCGGAACGTACTGCGCTGGAGCGACAACGACGCGGCCGAGAAAGAGGCCCGCGCCACAGTCGAAGAGATCGTGAAGAAGTCCGATGCGGCGACGAAAGCGGTGGGGCGCAACCCCGCGCGCATCCAGGCGCACATCCGCAACTTGGCCGGCTCGCGCGAAGATCGACTCTACGCGCAGATGCAACTGAAGCAGTCGGGCGATGCCGTCATGCCCGTGATGGTCGAACTGCTCCGTTCCACGAACGACCCCGAACTGCGGTCCGCGATCCTCA
>JAYVTJ010000754.1:0-3167 GCA_043774415.1 Fimbriiglobus sp.
CGACCGGCCGTCGCGGTCATTACTGATCGCACCGCCTTTGAGCAGATCGACCGCTCCGCATTCCCCGCCGACATCGAACTGAAGTTCGGCACCGATGCGGCCTGCGCGCTCGCCCAGATGCCGGAGGTCGATGTCGTCGTCTCGGCCGTGGTCGGGGCGGCGGGGTTGCACGGCACTTGGGCGGCGATCGAAGCGGGCAAGACGGTGGCGCTCGCGAACAAGGAGACGCTCGTCGTCGCCGGGGCGCTCATCACAGAACTGGCGGCGGCGCGCGGCGCGAAGCTACTCCCCGTGGACAGCGAGCACTCGGCGATCTTCCAAGCCATCGGCGCGCATCCGATGGCCGAGGTCGAGCGCGTCGTCCTCACCGCGAGCGGCGGGCCGTTCCGGGGCCGCACGACTGCCGAACTCGAAAGCGTCACCCCCGAAGCGGCGCTGAAGCACCCCACGTGGGTCATGGGGCCGAAGATCACCATCGACTCCGCGACGCTGATGAACAAAGCGCTCGAAGTGATCGAGGCCCGCTGGCTCTTCGGCCTGAGCGCGGAGCAGATCGATGTGATCGTGCACCCCGAGTCGGTGATCCACTCGTTCGTCGAGTTCGTCGATGGCTCGGTGCTGGCCCAGCTTTCCCCGCCCGATATGCGGCTGCCGATCCAATTGGCCCTGACCTTTCCGGAGCGCGTCCCCGGCCCGACGAAGCGCTTGGACTGGCGCACGCTGGCGCAGTTCCGCTTCGAGCAAGTGGACCGCGCCACCTTCCCCGCGCTCGATCTCGGCACGGAAGTCGTGCGCCGCGGCGGCAGTTGCGGGGCCGTGCTCAACGCCGCGAACGAAGCGGCCGTGGCCCGGTTCTTGAATCGCGAGTTCGGCTTCCTCGAAATCGTCCGCTGCGTGCGGGCCGTCCTGAATTCCCACAATTACGATCCGAGCCCGACGCTCGAAGGGCTGCTCGCCTTCGACCGCTGGGCGCGCCAGGAGGTTACGCGTTGGACTCCAAGCCCGATCCTCAGCCGGTAGCCACTGCGAATAACTCGCTCGCAGTCTGGTTCCGCCAGAACTACATCAAGCTCCTGATCCTGGGCGCCGTGCTCTTCGTCGTCTTCCGGTTCTACCACCCGCTCGATGTGCTGCTGGCCGGCTTGGGACTCAGCCTCATCATCTTCATCCACGAACTCGGCCACTTCCTCGCGGCCAAGTTCTGCGATGTCCACGTCAAGACTTTCAGCATCGGCTTCGGCCCGCCGCTGCCGTTCTGCTCGGTCAAGCGCGGCGAGACGACCTACAAGCTCGGCATGATCCCGCTCGGCGGCTTCGTCGCCATGATCGGCGAAGGGGACGCCCGCACGGAACACGACGCGGATGGCAGCGGCGTCCAAGAGGGGGACACCGTGGATGCCGAGCCGGAGCCGGGCACGCCCGAGAGCGATCCGGACTACCCGCGCAGCTTCAAGAACAAGACCGTGCCGCAGCGGATGCTCATCATCTCGGCCGGCGTCATCATGAACATCCTGCTCGCGGCGACGATCTTCGTGGCCGCGTACCTGCACGGCGTCGAAGAGCAGCCGGCCATCGTGCAGTCGGTCGATCCCGGCTCGGCCGCGTGGAAGGCCGGCATCCGCCCCGGCGCGCAGATCACAAAGCTGAACGCGCTGGAGAAGCCCTGGTTCGACGACATCAAGCCGAGCGTGACGGCCACCCGCAAAGGGGAGACGGTCGATCTCGGCTACGAGTACAAGGGCGCTCAGGAATCGCTCGCCATCGAGCCGCAGAAGCTGGAAGGGGCGATGTTCCCGCAGCTCGGGATCGGGCCGCCGCAGAGCATGACGCTCTTCGACCGGAGACGCGATGCGGTGCCGCCGTTCGACCCCGGCAGCGCCGCCGCGACCGCCCAGGCACTCGATGGCTCGGGCTTCCTGCCGGGGGATCGCATCGTCGCCATGAGCGATCCGCGAAAGGGCAAGGCCGTCACGCCGCTGGATGCGAATCGCGACGGGATGCCGGGGATGCAGTTCGACTTCCGCCGCCGACTCGTGCAGCTCGCGGGTCAGAAGATCGAGATCCGAATTCTGCGGAAGGGCCAGCCCGACACGGCCGAGCCGACGGCGCTGATCCTCCCCCCCGTCTACCGCAAGGACACGGGCCTGCGGATGAAGATGGGTCCCATCGCGGCGCTGCGGACGAACTCCCCGGCGGCGAAAGCGGGGCTGAAAGCGCGCGATGCGGACGGCGACGCCGAGCGCGAACCGGGCGATGTGCTCTCGGCCGTGCAGGTGACCGAACCGGGCGGGAAGCGCGTTCGCTTCAGCACCGATCCGAAGGAGACGAGCGCCGACGCGAATACGACCGTGGCGCTGCTCGACCCGCTGAAGCTCCCGCTCGAACTCAATAGTTGGGCCGACCGCCAGTCGGGCGAAGCGAACCCGAATCGCACCGTGTCGATCACTGTGCAGCGCTTTGTCGATCACCGCCCGCAGCCGGTGATCTTCGACCTGACGTGGGACCCGGAGTACCGCGAGGACTTCACCGCGCTGAGCCTCCCCGGTTCGCCGGTGCCGCTCGGCGGCTTGGGGATCGCCTACCGAGTGTCGGCCGAAGTGAACGTCGTGAAGCCCGACAGCGCCGCGAGTGCCGCGGGTTTACAGGCGGGCGACGTCATCACGGGGGTGCGCTTCCACACGAAAGCGGCCGACGGCGCGACGGGGCTGGGCGGTTGGGACGACGTCGAGCGCGATCCGAAGGCCGAGGCCGACAAGCCGAAGCTGCTGCGCTGGGCGTTCGTCGATTACACGCTCCAGCATCAGGATCCGCACGCCTTCGACCTGAAGATCCACCGCGATGGGCAGGAGCACATCGTCGGCGGCATCGCGGCGAAAGACGATGCGGCGTGGCCGGTGCCCGCAGACGGCTGGATCTTCGGCAAAGAGCTGCGCACGCAGAAGGCCGAAGGGGTCGGCGAAGCGCTGGAGATGGGCTTCCACCGGACGAAGCGCGCCATCCAGAGCATCTACCAGGGTCTGTACGGGATGATCCTCGGCCGCATGTCGGTGAAGATGATGCAGGGGCCGATCACGCTGGCGCGGGCCTCGTACAGCCTCGCCGGAGAAGACAGTTGGAAGCTGCTGCTGCTGCTCGGCCTCATCAGCGTGAACTTGGCGGTCGTGAAC
>JAYVTJ010000755.1:0-1917 GCA_043774415.1 Fimbriiglobus sp.
GGAAGGGGGTCATGTGAGGGGTTCCGGGTGGGGGCGGGCAGGGATCATTCGTCGTTCAGCGCCCGGTGCCAAGATCCTGGCTTGCGATTACTGTGGATCAGGGAGACGACGACGATTTCGGACTGCCGGATCTCGTAGATCATGCGGTACGTCATCCGGAGCAGCGACGCTTCTCGATATTCCCCGCCGGTATCGGGAGGATCTTCGACCGTCGGGAAGAAATACGGGTTCTTGCGGATCGTCCGACCTGCCTCCGCGAATTCCTTGTACAGTCGCAGGCCGGTTCCGGAGCGAGCGGACTCCAGCTCGGGAACCAACCGATCCAGTTCGTATTCCACAAGATCGAGCAGCCGAAGTTTCACGGCGTTCCTCCGGCTTCCATCGCCGCGATCTTTTGCACGAGTCGCTTTTCGACGTCTTCCCAGTCTGAAGCTTTCAATTCTCCCCGATCATAGGCTTCCATCCGGCGGCGGATCTCGGCCCAGACTCCGCGTTGGTACTCCGCTTCCAGAGCGCGTTCGCGCTCGAGGAATGTCGACAGCGAAGCCTGCGCTGCGGGGCTGAGGGTCGCCACGCGCTCGACGAGATCGGCGGGCAGTTCCGGGTGCAGGGTTTCGGTCGCGGCCATCGCACGTCTCCAGAAAGTTCCCGCCATGTTACCATCCTCGGCCATGAATTGCCCCTGTCCGCCCGCAGCCGCCCGCGTTGAATACCCTCCCGCCGACCGACGAGGATTCGCGATGGAGGTGCTGATCCCCGAAGACGCGATCCGCGAGCGCGTACTCGGCATCGCCGCCGAGGTGAACGCCGATTTCGGCGACCGGCTCTTCACGGTCGTCGGCATCCTCACGGGCTGTCTGGTCTTTCTCGCCGACCTCGTCCGCCGGATCGAACACCGCCACCAGATCGGCCTGCTCCAGGCGAGCAGCTACCGCGGCACCGCGACCACGCCCGGCACGCTCGTGCTCAACACCGGCCTGCTCCCCGAAGTCCGCGGCCGGCACATCCTGCTGCTCGACGACATCCTCGACACCGGCGCCACCCTGAGCCAAGTGGTGACGCACCTGACGGAACTCGGCGCCGCCTCCGTGAAGACCTGCGTGCTCCTCCGCAAGATCGGCCGGCAGACGATCCCCTTCGAACCCGATTACGTCGGCTTCGAAATCCCGGACGCCTTCGTCGTCGGCTACGGCCTCGACTTCAACGACGACTACCGCCACCTGCCGTTCATCGGTGTGCTTCCGCCGGGGGGCGCATGACCGATCCCGACATCCGCGAGCGCCTCGGCCTCAGCGCCGAGTCGCGCATCCTGATGGCGGCCGGGGACTACACGCCCGGCGATGGCATGCGCATGGCCGTCTGGGCGTTCGACGTGCTCAAGTACGTGGCACCGGAGTTGCATTTTGTGCTCGTGGGCGCCGGCGCCGGTCTCGATGCCGTCGTGCGGTTCGCCCGGTCGCTCAACCCCGACGAGCCGCGCGTCCATTTCCTGCTGGAAGATCGCCCCGCGGCCGCCGTGATCGAAGCCGATGTCGCGTGGGGAACCCATCCGTCCGGCGGCGTCCCCTTTTTGAAAGCGGCGCTCGCCCTCGGCAAACCGGTGCTCGCCCTGCGGACTCCCGACACGGCGGGGCTTGAGGGTGCGATTCTCACGCCGCCCGGCGACCCCGTCGCACTGGCGGCGGCGACTCGGAAGGTGCTCGCGGAACTTGCCCCCCGCACTCGCGGCCGTGTGTAGGATGATGACGGAACTACGGAGGCGAGTCCGCCGATGGCGCTGAGCGTGCTGACGATGATCCTCGCGGGCGGCAAGGGCACCCGCCTCGAACCGCTGACGCGCGACCGCTCCAAGCCGGCCGTCCCGTTCGGCGGCCTCTACCGCATCATCGACTTCACCCTCTCGAACTGCCTCAATTC
>JAYVTJ010000756.1:0-3590 GCA_043774415.1 Fimbriiglobus sp.
TCGACGACGTTGCGGAATTTTTCTTCGCTGTCGCGGAGCGCCAGTTCCGCTTTCTTTTCGGCGGTCACATCGACGGACATCCCGGCCAAGAAGCGGCGCCCGGACGGCTCGGTCAGGGGGAACTTGTACGACATCCAGTGCGACGACGCACCGTCCGGGGTCGGGACGGTTTCCAGCAGTTTGACCATCTCGCCGCCCGCGAGCACTTTCAAATCGATCTCCCGAAGCGGCCGCGCGATCTCGGCGCCCCACAGCTCGGCGTCGGTTTTGCCGAGCCAACCCGATTCGGGAATGCCGAATTTCTGGGTCAGCGGTTCGTTGACGTACACGAAGCTCCCATCCGCGTCCTTCATGTATGCGATTGCGGGGCTGTGATCCATAAATGCCCGGAACCGCTCCTCACTCGCCTTCCAGGCATTTTCGACGCGTTTTCGATCCGTGACATCCCGGCCTTCGGGAACCAGCAGAACGACGCGGCCGTTTTCATCGCGGATCGGTGAAATGGAAAAATCGATTGTCGCCACTGACCCGTCCGCCAGCGGATGCTCGGCCTCGAAGCGGACGAAGTCGCCGGTCGCCGCCCGGCGGATGCCCTCGCGCAGTCGAACTTGGAGATCCGGATTGTGCGTCCACCAGACAGTGTCCCAAAACGGCCGCCCGAGCACTTCGGCGGCGTCGATCCCCGCGGAGACGAGCGACGCTCGGTTGGCCTCCAGCAGCGTGCCGTCGGTGTCGAGCAGACCGGTGTACTGGAATGTCGAGTCGAAGATGGCCCGGAATTTCTGTTCGCTGGCCCGCAGCTCGACTTCGACCCGGCTCCGCTCGGCCAGTTGGATCGCGAGTTCGTCCACTCGCCGACGCAGCATCAGCTGGGCGACGACCTGCCGGGCGAGAACCGCGAGAGCGTCGAGCTGGACCGCCGTCAACTGCCGGGGCACGCGGTCGATCGCGCACAGCGCGCCGATGTTGAAGCCGTCGGAAGTCGTCAGCGGATACCCCGCGTAAAAGCGGACGTTCGGTTCGCCGACGACGTACGGGTTAGTGCGGAAACGGTCGTCGATCGATGCATCGGGCACCAAGAATAGCCCATCGTGCGCGACGGCGTGTGCGCAGAACGAATGCTCGCGACAGGCTTCGGTCATCGCCAGTCCGAAACCCGATTTGATCCAGACGCGGTTCCGATCGACGAAGCTCACGACGCCGATCGGCGCCCCGCAGATCGTGGCCGCGAGTCGCGCCAGATCGTCGAAGTCATTCTCCGGCGGCGTGTCCAGCACGTTCAGCCGATGGAGGGCGTCCAGTCGCTCGGTTTCGCAGGGAGGAACTGATGCGATCATCGTGCCCGTCGATTTCGAGTGCCGCCAAACTATTGCCGAAGCTTAGTTCGCATTCGGCATCTCGCAACCGGAACGGGCGGACTGTAAGAAAGCAGGGTCTCCCGGGTATGTTGTCGGGTTGTATACTGACTGCCGGATCTCAATTTTGTGGCCCTTCCCGAGCCGAGTTGTCCCATGAGTGTTCCGGATCAAGAGAAGACGGGCCTCGGCAACTACTTCATCGCTAACTATCCGCCATTCTCCTTTTGGTCGGGTACTAAGGTGCCGGCGGCGAAGGCGGCGCTCGGGCGCGAACCGAAACCGGGCACGCCACTCGGACTCTACCTTCATATCCCCTTCTGCCGGAAGCGGTGCAAGTTCTGCTACTTCCGCGTCTACACCGACAAGAATGCCAAAGATGTCAGCGTCTACCTCAATGCGATCATCAAAGAGGTCGAACTCCTCGCCGCGACCCCGTGCGTCGGCGGCCGGCACCTCGACTACGTCTACTTCGGCGGCGGCACGCCGTCGTACCTCAGCGCCGATCAGCTCAAAGCGCTGATGACCCGGCTGAAGGAGATTATGCCGTGGGACCAGGCCCGCGAGGTCGCCTTCGAGTGTGAACCGGGCACCCTTCAAAAGCACAAACTCGAAGCGCTCAAAGAAATGGGCGTTACGCGTCTCAGCCTCGGCGTCGAGAACTTCAACCCAGAGATCCTCCAGTACAATGGCCGGGCGCACCTCGAAGACGAGGTCTACCGGGCCTACGGCTGGGCCCGCGAGATCGGCTTCGACCAGATCAACATCGACCTCATCGCCGGGATGGTCGGCGAGGATTGGGACAACTGGAAGTCGTGCATCGCCAAGACGCTCGTGATGGCCCCCGAGAGCGTGACCATCTACCAGATGGAGCTGCCGTACAACACGACCTTCTCGAAGGAACTGAAGATGGCCGGGGAGAACCACACCCCCGACATGGCCATCGCCGACTGGCCGACGAAACGGGCCTGGGTCGAGTACGCTTTCGCCGAGTTCGTGAAGGCCGGATACGAAATTTCGAGTGCGTACACGGTGGTTAAAAGCAAGGCGAAGACGCAGTTCGTCTATCGCGATGCCCTCTGGACGGGGGCCGACATGTTCGGCACCGGCGTCGCATCCTTTGGACACGTCAACGGTGTCCACATCCAGAACGTCGATACGTGGGAAGCGTACATCGCGAAGCTCGATGCGAACGAGATCCCCATCGGCCGGGCGCTGCCAGTGAACGACCGCGAAAAGCTCATCCGCGAGATGATTCTGCAACTGAAGACGGGTCACCTCGAGCGCGACTACTTCCAGAACAAGTTCGCCGTGGACATCACCGACGAGTTCCGCTCCGGCTACGAGAAACTCGCGGCCGAGGGGCTGCTCACGGTCACGCCGAAGGGGGTGGACGTGACACCGTCCGGGTTGCTCCAGATCGACCGGCACCTGCCGACGTTCTTCGATCCGCAGCACATTTCCGCGCGGTACACCTGAGGGCGGTCGCTAGAACGATGGGCATGGACATGCCCGCGCTCCTCTCGGCCCGACCCTTCCGCGTCTGGCCGTATCTGGTCATCAACCTCATCGCGGCCGTCTGGCTCGACTTCACGCAGTTCCATATCCTGCAAACGTCCGACTCGGTCGTTTTCGCGCTCGCCAGCCTCTACGAGATGCGCATCTTCTTCTGGGAGCAGGACCGCGTCGGGATGCTGATCCCGCTGCTCAATTCGTGGTGCCGGAGCCCGTATCACAATCTGCTGCTCCAGACCGGCGCGATGATATTCGTCGGTCTCTCGATGCCGGTGATGCTGGCCCGCGTGCTCACCCCCCACCGCATGGCGCCGCTCGCCGTCACCCTCGGCAACGCCCTGTTCCTCTTGCTCGCCCCCGACCTCATCCACGAGAACTGGCTGCTCGTCTGCAATTATCCCTGCGCGCTCTTCTTCGGGTTCTGCGCCTTCGGGCCGATCGACGACCGCTCTCAAGGGCAAACGTGGACGCGGCGGACGTTGCGCGTCCTCTCGTGCGCCGCGCTGTTGCTGATCGCCCACTGGCAGTACTGCGGCGCCGTGATATTCCTCGGATCGCTCGTCGGATTCCGCGCGTGGTTGAAGTCCGGCCCCGGCGCGACGACCCGCATCCACGGCTGGTCGCGCACCCTCTTCCGCCCGAGCTTCGACCTCCGCTTCCTGACGATCGCCCCGCTGATCTGGCTCGCGCTCGGCGCGGTGTCGCTCGCCATGCTCTACG
>JAYVTJ010000757.1:0-1564 GCA_043774415.1 Fimbriiglobus sp.
GTCGTTCGGCGGCGGAAGTCATCCGCGCCAGTGACAATGGAGACCGTGCAGTTCGTAACCGCCCCCCGACGGGATGTGTCCGCTGTTCCAGTCTTTCCCCCATTCTCGAGGCTGTTTCATGAAGACTCTCCCGTTCTCGCGACTGCGCACCCTCCACCGGGGCTTCACCCTGATCGAGCTGCTGGTGGTCATCGCCATCATCGCCATCCTGATCGGCCTGCTCCTTCCGGCCGTCCAGAAAGTGCGCGAGGCGGCCGCCCGCATGACTTGCACCAACAACATGAAGCAACTCGGCATCGCCATGCATTCCCACAACGACACCTTCGGCATGTTCCCGTTCGAGGACGGCCCCACGAACTTCGGCGGCACCTACAACGGCCCGAGCATCTTCGTGCAGATCCTCCCCTACATCGAGCAGCAGAATCTTCTGCAGCAGATGACTGCGGCGGGGGGAGGGCTCGCACCCAACGGGATCAACTCCGTCGTCGTGAACCAGACGGTCGCCAACGCCGTCGCACTGAAGACGTTCCTCTGCCCCTCGCGACGGAGCGCGCCGAGCGCGCTCGGTAAGGTCGATTACGCAGGTACGTACAACGGTGGGATCACCGAGGCGGACATCACGAGCTACGATGGGGGAGCGACCGGTTACAAGTCCATCCTGAACACCCAAAGCACGAACCTCACGATCGTGACCGGGGGAGCGGGCACCGCGAACACCCTCCTGCTGGCCCACAAGATCATGCGGCCGCAGAATTACAACGGCGGCCCCTCCACCCTGGCGAACCCGTGCCCCACCGGCACCTCCTGCAAGGATCTCGGATTCGCGGTGACCGTCAAAGGCCAGACTGGGTACGATCACATGCGGTGGGCCGACCGATACGCCGGCGGAACGAATGCGCAGAAGGGTCTCTGCAAGGACGACAACGGCGTGGATGAGAACCACTTCGGCGGGCCGCACACCAATGGCTGCCCGATTCTCTGGGCGGATGGTTCCGTGCGAATGTACAGCTACGGGTACAACTCTTTCGGAACCGAAGACGCCACCTTCCAAGCTCTGTGGGCCTTCAACCGCGGGATCGTCGTGGCCGCGCCCTGAGAAGAGTCGCGAGTCATTTTTCGAGTGTGTGCGTCCGCGACGATCGGGGGCTACTGGGGCGGCCGCTGTCCACCATCGGCCGGGAATGCAACAGGTGCGGGCTCGGATCATGCGGCACTATTCGATACCCGTTGATTGCGAAGGCCGAAGGCCGAACAAATCGCCGGAGCAGTCACCGGCCGCGATATGGTACTCCGGCTGTGAAGTCGCTGAGCGGCCGGTGCTGCTCAGCTCAGGGCCGTTCGGCGGAAGAGGGCGAAGCGGATGGCGAGCGGTGATGTTGCAGTTGACCTGGCGGCTGCCGTGAGCCAGACCCTACCGCCGGAGTACCTCGCGTTCCTCGACGGGCTGCCGGCCCGCCCCATACTCGGCGAGGGCTACGGCCCAATCCTCGATTTCAACAGACCGAAGGGGTGTAATCTCTCCCCCGCGTCGTTTACGCGGCGATTCCCATCGATTCTCGGCAGA
>JAYVTJ010000758.1:0-6048 GCA_043774415.1 Fimbriiglobus sp.
ATGTTCGGGGCCGACGTGATGCGTATGACCGGCCTGCCGGGCTGGATGTTCAACGCGAAGCAGCTCGAATACCACGGGCACTTGAATTACTTGAAGTCCGGGGTCGTCTTCGCGGATGCGGTCAACACCGTCAGCCCGACGTACGCTCGCGAAATCCAAACGGCCGAGTACGGTTGCGGCCTCGAAGGGCTGCTCATCGAATACAAGGACAAGCTCAGCGGCATCGTCAACGGCGTCGATTACGACGTCTGGAATCCGGCCCTCGACCCGCTGCTACCGGAGCGTTACGATACGACCAATGTCTTCGAGCGCAAGCCCGCGAGCAAGGCCGAATTGCAGAAGCGCTTCGGCCTGCCGGTCGACGCGTCGAAGCCGGTGCTCGGGTTGGTCGCCCGCCTCGTGACGCAAAAGGGGATCGACCTGATCCTCAGTTCCGCCCCCGGCTTCCTCGACCTCGGTTGCCAGCTCATCTTCCTCGGCGACGGCGACCGCGAATTCCACGACCAATTGCAGGTCTTTCACGCGAAGCATCCGCAGCAGGTCGGCATCTACCTCGGCTTCCAGGAGCAGCTCGCCCACCTCGTCGAAGCCGGCTCCGACATGTTCCTCATGCCGAGTCGGTACGAGCCGAGCGGGTTGAACCAGCTCTACAGTTTGAAGTACGGCACGCCGCCGATCGTGCGGGCGACCGGCGGGCTGGCGGATACCATCGTCGATTCGAGCGAGGACAACTTGGCGAACGGCACGGGCACGGGCTTCAGCTTCGTGGAGTACACGCCGGGCGCGCTTTTCGACACGGTGAAGCGGGCCGTGGCGCTCTACCGCGACCGGCCCGACGATTTCCGACGGATCGTGAGCACCGCGATGCGGCAGGATTGGTCGTGGGAGCGCAGCGCGGCGGAGTACGAATCGCTCTATCGGAAGCTGGGAAGTTAGTCTCGATTCGACAGCGCCGCCGGTGCCGGACGGGCCGATGGGATGCGGAGCCGCGATTCGGAGTATAAAAGCGGAGTGCGAATGCTCCGAGACATTCGCCGCAATCGTGAAGGAGGGCGATGGCATGCGGAAGAATCAGCCGGAGGAGACGTGGGTGATCTACCGGGCGATCACGATGGGCGAGGCCACGGGGCCTCAGGCGGTGTGCGGGCAATTGGACTGGGAGAAGCTCGAGCGCGAGCGCCCCGGCGCCCACGCACTCGTGAAGGGCGGAATCGCGAACGAGGGGGAGGCCGAGCGGCTGGCGCGGGGGACTTCGGGCGACTCGAAGCCGCGGGCCGCACCGCGCTTGCCCACCGGTCTGTAGTCCGCGACGGCGGGCGGGGGAATGTCGCCGTTCGCTCCGCGAACGGTTTGGTGCGGACAGGCATCCGGACTGTCATTTCAGTACCGCGAGCCGATCGGGGAATTCGCGAGACGGATCTTCGAACGACCGGTCGCTCACGCTCGCGGCTCGGAAGGAGCATCGCTCTGCGACTCGCCACTCGCGCCGACCGAGCGGCCGAACTTCGCGTAGAGCGGCGGCAGAAGGAACAGATTCAGCAGCGTCGATGTCACCAATCCGCCGAGGATCACCACTGCCAGCGGATACTCGATCTCGTGGCCCGGCTTGTTCCCGGCCACGACGAGCGGCAGCAGCGCCAATCCGGTGGCGAGGGCCGTCATCAGGATCGGACTGAGCCTTTCCGCGGCCGCACGGAGGACAAGTTGCGGCCCGAAGGGTTCGCCTTCGTCCGTCTCCAAGTGGCGGAAGTGGCTCACCATCATGATGCCGTTGCGCGCCGCGATGCCGAGCACCGTGACGAAGCCGACGAGCGAACCGAGCGACAACACGCCCCCGGTGCAAAGGACGGCGATGACCCCGCCGATGAGCGCGAAGGGGATGGTGCCGACGACGAGGAGCGTCGGCCGCCACGATTGGAAATCGACGTAGAGCAGCAGCACGATGCCGACGAGCGAGAGCAGCGCGAGGCCGTAGAGCGTCCGCGTCGATTCTTGGCGGGCCTTGAACTCGCCGAGGAACTCGGGGTGATAGCCCCCTTCCGGCGGCATCGGGATCTGTTTCACTTTTTCCTCGACTTCCCGGGCGACGGATCCGAGATCGCGGT
The DNA here is from genome assembly GCA_043774415.1 of Fimbriiglobus sp. GTDB lineage: Bacteria > Planctomycetota > Planctomycetia > Gemmatales > Gemmataceae > JALHQU01. Next base: position 2,106 of record JAYVTJ010000758.1, read on the forward strand.
CCTTCACGTTGCAGGTGATGTCGAGTCGGCGGGAGGCACTCTCGCGCTTGATCTCGTTCGCCGCGGGCACGATCTCGACATCGGCGACGTCGCCGAGGCGCACTTGAGTACCGGATGGGGTGTCGATGGGGAGCGCCCGCACGGCGGCGATGTCGGTGCGGGTGCCGGGCACGCCCCAGACCATGACGTCGAACTTCTTCGAGCCGTCGAACACTTCGCCGACCTTCTGCCCCCGCAGCAGCGTCGTGGATGCCCGCCGGATGTGCCCCGCCGTCACGCCGTACTTCGCGGCCGCTTCGGGCTTCATCCGAACTTCCAACTGCGCAACGTTCACCTGCGGTTCGACCTTCAGGTTCGCCACGCCGTCCACGGTCTTCATGGCCGCTTCGATTTCCTTCGCCTTCGCGCGGAGCACCGCCTGATCCGGCCCGAAGAGCCGGACGACGATGGTGCCGCTCGACCCCGTGAGCACCTCTTTGATGCGCTCGCGGAGGAACGTGAGCACGTCGCGGTAGAGGCCGGGGTAGGCGTAGACGACCGCTTCGATCTTCTTGATCGCCTTCTTGTAGTCGGTGTCGGGGTCGATGCTGATCCAGAGTTCGGTGAAGTTCGGCCCCACCGGTTCGTCCGCGACTTCGGCCCGGCCGATGTGCGAGCCGAAGTTCCGCACGATCTGTTTGCCGTCGTCGTCCTTCAGCTCGCGCAGTTCGCGACTCGCTTCGACGGTCACGCGGCTCATCGCTTCGAGGGAGGTACCCGGTTTCTCGACGAAGTGCATGAGGAAGTCGGTCTCTTGAAAGTTCGGCAGGAACTCCTGGCCGAGCTTCGTGGTCGCCGCGGCGGTGGCCGCGAACGCGAGCGCGAGAAAGATCACGCAGAGGTACGGTCGGGCCATGAGCGGCGGCAGCAGCGGGCGGTAGAGCTTCTTCAGAATCTCGGTGAGCGGCGGTTCCCGGTGCGCCCGCGGCCGGCCGGTGAGGAGCATGTACGAGAGCGCCGGTGTCACGGTCAGCGCGACGAAGAGCGAGGCCATGATGGCAATGACGTAGGCGATGGCGAGCGGGCGGAAGAAGGCTCCGGCGAGGCCGTCGAGGAAGAAGATCGGCACGAAGACGAGCACGACGATGAGCGAGGCGTAGACCACGGCCGAGCGCACTTCGAGCGACGCGTCGAGGACGATGCGGAACTGCGACTTCCCGGAGTTCGCCTCCCGCGATTGCCTGAGTCGCCGGGCGATGTTCTCCACGTCGATGATGGCGTCGTCCACGACTTCGCCGAGCGCGATCACCAAACCGGCGAGCACCATCGTGTTGATCGTGGCCCCCGAGTAGGCGAAGGCCATCGCCGCCGCGACGAGCGAAAGCGGGATCGCAACGAGGCTGATGACGGCCGTGCGCCAATCGAACAGGAACGTGAGCAGGATGATGACGACCAGCCCGCAGCCGACGAGCAGCGCCTTCGTGAGGTTGTCGATGGCCCGCTCGATGAAGGTCGCGGGGCGGAAGATCGTGGCGTCCACCTTCACGTCGCCGAGACCCGGCTTCAGCTCGGCGAGGGCCGCGTCGATCTTCCCCGTGAGTTCGAGCGTGTTCGCCTGCGGCTGCTTCTCGACGATGAGCAGGAGGCCGGGTCCGTCGTCGATGATGGCGTCGCCGATGGGCGTCGGCGAGCCGATGGTCACATCCGCGACATCGCCGAGGCGGACGGGGGCGCCGCCTTTGAAGTCCACGACGGTGCGGGCGAGATCGTCCGGCTCGCCGATGCGCGAGACGTGCTTGATCGCGATGCGCTGGTTCGGCGAATCGAGAACGCCGCCGGCATCGAGCGCCGCGGCATCGGCGGTCGCCTTGGTCACGGCGTCGAGCGTGACGCCGTTGGCCCGGAGGCGGTCGGGATCGACGAGCACCTGGAACTGCCGGTCGCGCTGGCCCCAGATGGCCACGTTCGCCACACCGTTCACCGACATCAACTTCGGGCGGATCGTCCAGAGGGCGAGCACCGTGAGGTCGCGCTGCGACAGCGTTTTCGACGAGACGCCGATCTTCAGCACGCGACTCGTGGACGAGAGCGTCGGGAGAATCACCGGAGGACGGGCGACGATCGGGAGCTTCGGGGTCTCGGCGGCGACACGCTCTTGAACGAGTTGCCGGACGCGGGTGGGATCGACGCCGCTTTCCAGTACCAGCACGATCTGCGACAGGCCGAGGACCGACTTCGAGCGGATCGTCTTGACCTTCGGCGTGCCGTTGAGCGCGCTTTCGAGCGGCATCGTGACGAGACTTTCGACCTCCTCGGCGGAGAGACCGGGCGCTTCGGTCTGAATTTCGACGACGGCGGGGGCGAACTCGGGGAAGACATCGAGCGGCGCTTCGCGCACGGAGCGCAGGCCGACGACCATGAGCACGGCGCAGAGCGCCAGTACGACGACCCGCAGGCGGATGGACGTGGAGATGAGCGAGGAGAGCATGCGATGGAACTACCGGAGAATGATTTCGGCGGGATCCGCACCGGCCGATTTCCGACGCAAGTCGTTGCGGCGCATCGGTTCTACCAAAATTCCGAAATGATTCCACGCGGGGGTAGGGGGGTACAGGCTGGAATCATTTCGAGTAGCCCGTCTCGGTGCCGAAGAGTTCGGCCGAGCCGCCGGTGATGACGGTGTTGCCCGCCTTCAACCCGGCGATTGTGCCTTCCTTCAGGACGGCGCGGTCGTTCACCACGTACGCCACGACGACCCGGCGGCGGACGTACGTGTTATCGGCGGACTTCTCGTAGACCCAGGTGCCGCCGTGGATGTCGTGGATCACGGCGCCCCACGGCACCGTCAGGCTCTCGGCGTCCCCCTTGATGCGGATCGTGACGCCGACGCGGTGGCCGGGGCTGTACTTCGCGGCAGTGTTGTCGAGTTCGTAGTAGACGTCGACGGTCCCCGCGAGCGGGTTCGCCGACGGCGGTGCGACCACCGGCCTCCCGACAAGCGGGGCATCCTTCACGCGCTTCGAGAGGTTCCCGATTTGGCTCGCCAAGGCGAGATCGAGGTCGGGGAGGTCGCCGACGTAGACGGGCACCTTGACCCACACCGTCCGCGTGTCGACGACTTCGAAGAGCACGGCGCCCGCCGGAACGAGCTGCCCGGCGACGACGGAGAGCACGCGGAGGAAGCCCTTCGCGGGACTCGGCAGCGGGATCGGTGTCGTCGTGCCGGAGTCTGCTTCGCCGGTCACGCGGACGAGGAGCTTCACGCGCTCGATGGCCGCTTCGTGGATCTTCTGCAACCCTTCGTGCGTCACCTTGGCCTCATCGACCATGCGCTGGCTGCCGGTCTTGTCGGCGAGCAGCATCTGGGCGCGGTCAAGCGCGAGCTTGGCGCCGTCGAGGTCGATCTTCGCCTTCTTCTCGACCCCTTCCGCATCGACGCGGGCCTGGGCGATGGTGGCCCGGCCCTCCGGCGTCAGCAGCGGCAAGAGTTGGAGGACCGGCTGACCGGCTTCGACGGTCTCGCCCGCTTTCGGGATCGGCTTGGCCGTCGCTTTCACGAGGCCGCCCACGGGGGCCGAGACGGTGATGGCCTGGCCGACGGGGATCACAACATCGCCGCCATAGAAGCGCGAGCGCGGCATCGACTCGCGCTTGGCGGTGCCGGGTGTGATGCCGAGTTTGCGTTCGCCATCGGCCGAGAGGATGACGGTGTTGAACTGCTCTTCTTTGCCCGGCGTCGGCACGGTCGCTTCGGTCTTGGGCGGAGCGGATTTGAGAACTTCGATGGGAGAGCCGAACAGCAGCCAGACGATCCCGAGTAGGCATCCGACGATGAGCAGCGCCGCAGCGGCGCCCGTCATCACCCCGCTGCGGTAGTTCATCATTGCGAGTGTCGGGGTGTGGGGATCGGTTGTGGGATTCTACTCTTCGCCCCAACGGGGCCGACGTCCATAGCCCAGGGCGG
>JAYVTJ010000759.1:0-7148 GCA_043774415.1 Fimbriiglobus sp.
TCGCTGCAAGGGCGCCACCGTCAACCTCACCTTCACGGGGACACCGTGAACCCGCTGCGCCCTCTGACCGCGTTCCTGACCGGCCTCGCCGGCGTCCTCGGCCTGCTCGCGGCCGCGGCTTACGTCATCCTGCGCTGACCGCATTCCGCCCCGCCCGCAGAGTTGATCCCCCGGGCGTGAACTCCCGACGCGACTCTCTCCGCTTTTCCCCGCCGTCGACCGTTCCTTTGCCCTATATTTACGTCGGACACGGATGGCCGGGCTTCGGCCCCCGAACGATCGCCGGAGAACGTGCCGATGCCGGCTCCCGTTTCGAACGACGAATTGACCGATGTCATCCTCAAAAGCGGCGTCATCGAAGAGGGCCGGCTGCGGGCCTACGTCAAAAAGCTCGCCGAGGGCGAATCGGGAATGCCCGCCGACCCCAACAAGCTCGGCGGCCTCATGGTCCGCGACGGCATCCTCACCTACTTCCAAGCCGAGCAACTCCTCCAGGGCAAGTGGAAGCGCTTCTTCATCGGGAAATACAAAGTCCTCGAACGGCTCGGCGTCGGCGGCATGGGCCAAGTGTTCCTCTGCGAACACAAGCTGATGAAGCGCAAAGTCGCCGTGAAGGTGCTCCCCGCGGCGAAGTCGAGCGATGAAGCGGCCCTCTCGCGGTTCTATCGCGAGGCCCGCGCCGTCGCGGCGGTCGATCACCCGAACCTCGTCCGCGCCTACGACATCGACCAGGACGAAAACCTCCACTTCCTCGTGATGGAATTCGTGGACGGCACGAACCTCCACGACCTCGTCCGCAAGTTCGGCCCCGTCGATGTTCTCCGCGCCTGCCACTACATTTTCGGCTCCGTGGTCGGCCTCCACCACGCCCACGAAATGGGCCTCGTCCACCGCGACATCAAACCGGCCAACATCCTCGTCGATCGCACCGGCGTCGTGAAGATCCTCGACATGGGCTTGGCCCGCTTCTTCCACCCGGACGAAGACGACAACCTCACGAAAAAGTTCGACGAGAGCGTGCTGGGCACCGCGGACTACCTTGCGCCCGAGCAGGCCATCGACAGTTCGAGCGTGGACATCCGCGCCGACATCTACGGCCTCGGCGGCACCTTCTACTACATGCTCACCGGCTTCCCGCCGTTCCCCGAAGGATCGGTCGCGCAGAAGCTCCTCTGGCACCAGACCAAAGCGCCGAAGGCGGTCCGCGCCTACCGCCCCGAGGTGCCCGAAGGGGTTGCGGCCATCGTGGACAAGATGATGGCGAAGGACGCGTCGAACCGCTACCAGTCTCCGGCCGAACTGATGGAAGCGCTGGCCCCGTGGGTGCAGACGCCGATCCCGCCGCCGCCGGATTCGGAGATGCCCCAGATGTCGCTGGCCGCATCGGGTGGGGTTCCCGGCCGCGCGGCGCCCGGTTCGGGGCCATCGCTCAATACGGCGCTCGGCAGCAATCCGATCTACACGACTCCGGCCCCCCCCGCACAGAAAACCGAATTGCTCCCCGCGACGATCGTCGCCCAGCCCTTCGCGGGGCCTCCGCCCGTCGCGATGGCGGCTCCGCCGACCGCGACGCCCATTTACTCGCCCGCACCCGCCGCGGTGGCCGTCGCCACACCGATCGCGGCGACCATCCCGGCCGTTTGGGAATCGCTCGGCGGCGCCGAGACGATCCGCAACGCCGAGGGGAACACGGCCAAGAAATCGCGCCCGACGGACCGCGACGATGCGGAAGCGCCGTCGAAATCGACGCGGCCCGCGCGCAGCGGGATCAAGAAGACGACCGCGAAGAAGTCGAAGCTGCTCCCACTGCTGATTCTGGGGGCGGCCGGTTTCGCCATCGTCGCCGGGATCGCCGCCGTTGGACTCTTCGTCTGGAAGCCGTGGGCCAAGCCCGAGACCGTTTCGACGAATGCGACCGAAGGCCGCAAGGTGTATGTCAAGGCGTCGGGGCAGTCGCCCGATCCCGCGCTGACGCGGAAGACGCTGCGCGAGGCCATCGGCTCGGCGCGCTCCGGCGATACGATCATTCTGCTCGACGCCGAGTATGAATCGCCCGCCCTCCGCCTGCAAGGGAGTGCCAAATCCCCCCTCAAAAACGTGCGGATCGAATCCGGGGCCAGCGGGCCTGTGACGTGGACTTTCAAACTCGATCCCGCAGTCAAGGACGCGAGTACCCAAGCCGCGCTCGAGCTGTTGAACGTCGAAGATGCCACCGTCGAAGGCATCACCTTCGAACTCGGCGGCATCGCCCACGCCGGTCTGTTCGCGGCCGGGAATTGTCCCGGCCTGACGTTTCAAAATGTGACCGTGCACAATCCGAAAACATCGGGCTTCCGCATGCACAACCTCACGGCCGACGGGGGTCGCCCGATGAGGATCATCAAGTCGCGCGTCTCCGGCACGGCACCCTACGAAGCCGGCGTCAGCATCCACGCCAGCCCGAATCTCTCGAATCAGTCCATCCACATTCTGGACAGCCGCTTCGAAGGCCCCGCGAAAGATGCGATCGAAATCGAAGGGGCCGCGACGGGAATCGAAATCCGCAACAACCGCGTCCTCGGCTTCGACAACGGGTTGCATATCGTCGGGGCGCTGGCGCCCGAGAAAGCGCTCGGCGTGAAGCTCGAACGGAACACCTTCCAATCGCTCGGCGGCACCGGCATCGCCGTCGACGGCCCACTCGCCGGCGCTCAGCAAATCGCGATCGAGCGGAACTTCTTCGCGAATGTGCCGGCGCTCGTACGGGCCGCGAACCCGACCGGGATCAGGGCGAGCGAGAACATGCGCGACGGTGCCGCGAAGGAAGGGCCGGTGAATCTGGCGGCGGCGCAGGCCGACGGGGTCACGCTCTCCGTGAACAAGGAGAACGACGCCGAGTTCCTCCGCCCGACCGGCGGCGCGAAGATGCCGACCGTGGGTGCGGGCAAGTCCGTGGGGGCCGAGTGACTCGCGCCGTAGCGGAACTCGCCCGAGTTCCGACCACCTGCGATCATCGAGTGGGCGTCGGAAGTCTGGCGACTTCCGCTACGGGGCCGAGTGACTCAACGGGTTTTGCTGAATCCCGCCACGACAATGGCGAACCCGAGCGAACCCTTCGCGTCCTCCACTTTCACCGTCCGCTTCAGTTGCAGGCAAGTGACGCCGTTCTCCTTCAACGCGAGTTTGGCATCGTCCCCTTTGGCGAAATGCGGGAAGAGCAGCATCACGGCGGGGTGATCGCTTCCCGTCACCTTGATGCTGCGCCGAACCAAGTCCTTCAGCTCCACCGGTTCGACCGATTTGTCATCGGCGACGGGGCTGAGCAGCACGAAGTCCTGATGCGGAGCCGTGTCCTTGTGATCGCCGGTGTCGGGCTGCACCGCGATGCGGAGCGTGTAGGTACCCGCGGGCAATTCCTGCTTGCGAAAATCGACGAATGCCTTCTCCAGCTTGACCGCGCCGACAAGCGTGCCTTCGGGGATCTCGCGGTTGGTGAGGCCGTTCTTGATCTGCTCGGCGTTCGCCTTCGCGGGGATTTCTTTGCGGAACCAGAAGGACATCAGCTTGACGTCGCCGTCGGATATGGCGAACGCCTCGGAGCCGAATTCGGGTTTGAGCGCTTCGGCGAGGTCCTTCGGCGGATCGAGCTTCTCGGTTTTCAGAGCGAGCTTCGCCTGCTCCGCTGACAGTGCGGTGACAGTGAAGCTCGCGAGTGCGAAGGCGAGTGCGAAACGGATCATGCCAATTCCCCCGAGACCGGATCGCCCATGCGGATTTTGTACGCCCACGTCGACTCCGCGAGCCGTTCGCGCGCGCCGGGTGACCACTCGCACCGTTCGAGGATGAGTTCGTCCAGGGACTCGAGTTGGGGCCATGCGGCGAAGCCTTCTGCGGCTGAGAGATAGACTTTGCTCCCCGAGAGATTCCAGATCCGTACGGCCTCACGAGATGGCGCTTGCAGAAAGTCGCTGAAGCCATCGATCCCCAAGTGGTTGTAGGGCGCATCGATCCGCTCCAACTTCGGCATGCCAACGGAGGCGGCGAGTGAGTAAAGCCCTTCCTCTTCAATCTCGTGGCGACCGATGTCGAGCCATCTCAGTCCCGCCAGCGCGCGCGACCGGCCAATGTCGGTTGCCCCGTTCTCTGTGATGCGGTCGCGCAAGTCGAGGCCGTCGCTCCTCAGGATCAGCGTCTGCAAACCCCGCAAGCTCTCGGACCCGGCCAACACGGCGGCACCGGCATCGCCGATGGCGTTGCCCGACAAATCGAGCGATCGCAGTTGCGCCGTCCACAGGGATGCGACGAGCCGTTCGACGTTGTCGCTCCAGAGCTGATTGTTCCCCAAATGCAGTCGGGTCAGCGAGCGCAGCGGTGCCTCGCTGAAGAATCGCGCCACGCGATCCTGCGTGCCGAAGCTGTTGTTCCGCAGATCGAGCGATTCGATCCGATCCAGTCCCGGCACTTTCGCGAGGTCGCCGATGGTGTTGTCCGCATTGCGGATGCGGAGTTCGCGGATCGGTGTGAGCAGCAGAATCGGTCGCGGAGAAGCGATCAGCCGCTCGGCGGTCGTGTCCAGCGATTCGACGAAACCCCGGCGGAAGTACTGCTTCCCCCGGACGCCGGGAATGTAGCCGCCGACGCCGGCGCGCAGCAGCTCCGACTCGCGGCGGGTCAACTCCGGAAATCGTCCGTCGTCCGCGTCGAGCCGGGCCAGTTCGATCTGCACGCGGATGAACTCGGCGCGCTCCGCGTCGCCGGTCTCTTCGAGATAATCGGCGTAGACGAGCCGGGGGAGGTCGTCGTCGGGCCGCTCCATCACCGCGTTCAGAAAGGCCGCGTCTTCGGTCATCTCACTGCACCACGTCGGAGCCGAAGCGCTCGAGCAACTGCTGCCACGTCCGACCGCGGAGCTGGTTGCCGTCGAACATCAGGAGCGACTTCAGCCGGATGAGGTTCGTCGAATGGACGATAGCCCGCGCCGCATCGTTGTCGAGGTCGTTGTTCCGCAGGTCGAGGTGCGTCAGCCGCCGGGCCTCGCGGGCGTTCACGAGCGCTTCGACCGCCTGCACGGTGACGACCGGGCGGAATTCGTATTCTGGGGGCGGGCCATCGCGCCGGCCCGGTGGCCCTTCGTTGACACGGATGATCGAGCCGCTGATGTCGAGATGCTCGACCCGCGCCGTGATCGGGTTGGTCAAGATCGTCTGGATCGTTTTGCCGCTATGGATGATCCCGCCGATCAGTTTCAGCTCTGTGGCCCCGTACCATTCCGGGTGATCGCGCAAGGCGAGTCGTCGAAGTTCCGCCGGGTCGGCGAGAGTTTCTGTCGAGACCTCGATCCGCTTCCAAACGCGGAAGCCCCGCTCGAAAGGCTCGCGCGGGTCGGCTGCGGGAAACACACAAGAGATCAACTCCTCCTCGCGCCGGCTACTTTGCCGAGCGGCGGCCGGCTGGCACTGCAGCCGAATCAGCTCGGCCCACTCCGGTTCGCGGTGCTCGTCGAGCCAGTCGGCGAAGACCAACCTCAGCAGGTCGTCTTTCGGCGCGTCGAAGATCGCGCGGAGGAGGGCTTCGCGTTCGTCGTCGGCATCCATCAGCCCAAGCCCAGCCGTTCGTCGAATTCGTACATGATGTTGAAGTTTTGCACCGCGACCCCGCTCGCTCCGCGCACCAAGTTGTCCTCGGCGGCGAGCACCACGATTCGGCCGCGCACGACGCGGATTGCGAGGTCGAGGAAGTTCGTGTGCGCCGTATCCTTCGTCGTCGGCAGCGTGGTGCGCACACGCACGAACGGCTCCTTCGCATAGGTGCGGCGGAAGAGTTCGAGCAAGTCCGCTTCGGTCACGGGCTGCTTCGGCACGCAGTAGATCGTGCTGAAGATGCCGCGATCCATCGGCGTCAGGTGCGGGGTGAAGAGCACCGAGAACCGTTCGCCGGCGACATCCGCGAGAGCCTGTTCGATCTCCGGCGTGTGCCGATGGACGCCGACGCTGTAGGCCGAGAAGTTCTCGTTACATTCGGGGTAGAGTGTGCCGAGCTTCGGCGTCCGCCCGGCCCCGCTCACGCCGCTCTTGCTATCGACGATGATCGAGGAACGGTCGATGAGGTCTTCTCGGATCAGCGGAGCGAGACCGAGGATCGCCGTCTGCGGATAGCAGCCGGGGTTGGCCACGAGCTTCGCCGTGCGGATGCGCTCGCGGTTGAACTCGGGCAACCCGTAGACTGCGTGTTCGAGGTTCTTCACATCGGAATGCTTGTGCCCGTACCACTCGGCGTACTCGTCCGGATTCTTTAAGCGGTAATCGGCGCTGAGATCGACCACGCGCATCCCAAGTTCGAGCAGCGGGGCCACGGCTTCGGCACTCGCGCCGTGCGGCAGGCATCCGAAGACGCACTCGACTCCCTTCGCCTTCAGCTTGTCCGCGTCGAAATTCTCCATCGGCAGGTCGAGCCGGCCGAAGAGGATCGGGTGATCGGCCGAGACGGGCTTGCCCGGTTCCTGGCGCGACGTCACGGCGACGATCTCGACATGCGGATGCCGGAGCAACAGCTTCATCAGCTCGACGGCCGTGTAGCCGGAGCCGCCGAGGATGGCGATCTTCACTTTCGATTCGCTCATCGCCCTACGGTCCTCGCGGTCGTTCCCATCGCGTCCGCTTATTATAGACTTCCGCAAACCGCATCGGTTCGGAGTCGTCATGGCCTCCTTCGCCGACCTGCTCGACATCCTCTACGAGGACAACCACTGCCTCGGGCTGAACAAGCCCGCCGGATGGCCGACCACGCACTTCGACGGCACCGAAGAAACCGTGGACCGCCTGGCGAAGGCCTACCTCAAAGAGAAGTACGCCAAGCCCGGCAACGTCTTCCTCGGGGTCGTCCACCGGCTCGACAAGCCGACGAGCGGGGCGCTCCTGTTCGCCAAGACGAGCAAAGCGGCCGCGCGGCTGAGCGAGCAGTTCCGCGATTCCGCCGTGGAGAAGGTTTACTGGGCCGTGGCGACCGAGCCGCCGCCGAAGCCGAAGGGCTACGCATGGGGCGACTGGGGCACCCTAGACGATTGGCTCTTCCACGACGACACCGAGCGGTTGGTGAAGGTGGTTTCCGAAGGCACCGAAGGGGGCAAGCCGGCCCGCACGGGGTACCAAGTGAAGGCCCGCCACGCCGGG
>JAYVTJ010000760.1:0-4638 GCA_043774415.1 Fimbriiglobus sp.
GAGGAACTGCACGGCGTACGGCATCTTCGTGGAGCTGAGCAGCTCTTCGTGCAGCCGGCCGAGGCAATCCTGCGCGGGGATGTTGTCGGCGATCCGCTCGCGGAACGTGCGGAAGAAGTGGGCCTGCTCGATGCACTCGTCGCGGTCGGGGGGCGTGCCGGCTTCCATGGGGCAATTGTAGCAGACGGAGACCCTCGGCCGAACCGGCGGGCACTTTTGCACAGTCGGGTGTTCCGGATCATCCGCGGAGCGGATAGAGTGGAAGGGGAGTGAGATGGCCCAACGAACGGGGTGGAAGATGGAACTCGAAGGCGTCGTCCACAACGGCGTGATTGTCCCCGACGATACGGACGCGTTGCACGAGGGCACTCGCGTGCGAATCGAACCTGTGCCCGTTGCGGAAGGCGCTCCGTTCGGCAAACGTTACGCGGAGTTCTGCGGAGCTATCGAAGCACCCGAAGATTTGGCGATCCAGCACGACCACTACCGTTTGGGACTGGCGAAGCGATGATGGAGTTCGTCGATACCTTTGCGTTCATCGCGTGGCTCAACGCGCGGGATGCCGAACATGTGCGGGTCAAGTTGTACCTCGATGGCTTTCGCGGGAAGCTCATTACAACTGAGTGGGTACTTGTGGAACTGGCCGATGCGCTGTCGATACCGCCGGGACGCGAACTGATCGCTCGGTTTCTGCCGCTCCTCAGGAATGACTCGCTGTTCGAAGTGGTTTCATACAGCGATGATGTGTACCGGGCGGGTTTCAAACTGTTCGCGGAGCGGAATGACAAGTCGTGGTCTCTCACCGACTGCATTTCATTCGGTGTTATGAGTGGACGCGGGCTAACCGACGCCCTCACGGCCGATCATCACTTCGAGCAGGCTGGATTCCGCGCGGTGTTCAAGAAGATTTAGACCGCTTACCCAAATAGGATCCCACCCCATGCTCCCCCTCCACCCCTTCTCCCGTCGGGCATTCCTCAAGGGCGTCGGCGTCTCCGTCGCCCTCCCCTGGCTGGAGTCTCTCCCCGTCTGGGGCGATGACAAACCCGCGAACAAAGCCTCCGAGCCGCCGGTGCGGTTCGCCTGCCTCTTCTCGGGCAACGGCTACCACTCCAAAGAATGGTGGGCCAAGGGCGAAGGCGAGAAGATGGAACTCGGCCGCGTCCTCGAACCCCTCAAGCCGCACCGCGAGAAGGTCACCTTCCTCAAGGGCCTCTACAACCAGGAAGCCCTCATCGGCGGCATCCACAGCTGCCAGACGGGCAACCTCCTCAGCGGGGCGCACCTCGCCCCGGACGGCGGCATCAAGTCGGGCCAGAGCTGCGACCAGCTCCTCGCCGACCGCTTCAAGGATCAGACGAAGTTGCCGAGCCTCGTCCTCGGCTGCGAACCGTCGATCGCTGCGATCCACAAAAACTACTCGATGATCTACAGCTCGCACATCTCATGGACCTCCGCGACGACGCCGACGCCCCTCGAACTCTACCCCGCCCTCGCCTTCGACCGCCTCTTCCGCGACGGCGTCGGCAAGGCCGATAAGTCGGTGCTCGATGCCGTGATGGGCGACACCCGCGACCTCCGCGACAGCGTCAGCAAGTCCGACCGCCGCCGGCTCGACGAGTATTTGGGCAGCGTCCGCGAAGTCGAACAGCAGATCGATCAGGCCGGGAAAGCCGGACGCTTGCAGGGCTGGCGCCCGACGCTCGACAAGCCCGACATGAAGCGCCCGGCCGACGGCATCCCGCAGGATATCGACCAGCACATGCGGCTCATGTGCGACATCCTCGTGCTCGCATTCCGCACCGACACGACCCGCGTCTGCACGCTGAAGCTGAACAACGACCACTCGTCGCTGCGCTTCCCGAATCTGAAGTCGCCGGAGGGCAAGGGCAACATCGACTACATGATCCAGCACCTGCTCAGCCACACCGACGGCGAGGATTGGCTGGCGGTCAACCGGTTCTGCGTAGAGCAGCTCGCGTACATCGCCGCGAAGCTCGACGCCGTGAAGGAGGGGGAGCGCACGCTGCTCGACAACAGCATGATCCTGATGTGCAGCAGCATGATGACGGGCAACCACAACAACGACCAGCTCCCGGTGGTGATGGTCGGCCGCGGCGGCGGGCAACTGAAGACGGGCCGCGTGCTCGACTACACCGGCAAGCCGAACCGCAAGATGTGCAGCCTCTACCTCAGCCTGATGGAGAAGGCGGGCGTGAAGCTGTCCGCCTTCGGAGACTCGAAGGAGAAGCTGGATATTTAGGTAGGTTTCGTAGATCGGACAATCGAGTGGATGCTTTGCCTACCTGAGGAAGTTATGGCAATAAGGTTTTCGTGCCCGACATGCCTGAGCGTGTTGAATGTGGCGGATGACCAAGCCGGCAAAACCGGCCCATGTCCAGCTTGCAATTCAACCGTGCGTGCTCCGGCTACCCCGCTACCAAAGCCTGTTCCTGTCCTGACCCCACTCCCGATCGTATCCTACCGTGAGGGGTGTTTTGAATTCAACGTCCGAAGCAAAGCGGAGTGCAAGTTGGCGATTCAAGCGATTAGAGTGAAGAAAACAGAGGTTCAATTGGCCAAGAAAGAGAACATGGAAGAACAGCGACAGGTTCGAGCCGCTTACACAGATTATGTACGACGGCGCGGGTCGCGATATCCGGGAGGAGGGCGTCTCGGAAAGTTCGTCAGGTTGATACAGACCATGAGCCGTGATCAGCAACGACTTGCTTTGGCCAACGAGTTGGCTCCGTACGAAAATCGCCGCAGGGAGTTCGAGGCGCTGCTTATGGCTTGCGAACGGGGGATTTGCGAAGCGGAGGGAATACTGCTCCGGATATAGTTTATGCGGAAAGCAGTTTCATGTCGGCGAACGCTTGCTCACGCGATTCAACGGCCGCCTTCAATTTGGGTTTGAGTTGTTCGATTGCGGATAGATAGGTAGGCTTCAGCAATTCGAGATAGGCGAGGTGTCGCTCCAAATCGGAAAGCAGTTGCTTGTGCTGAGTGCTAAAACGCAGATTAAGCATGCGAATTTCTGCGGGCGGCACATCGGCTTTTGGATCGAAAACAAAGAAACTTTCGCGTTGTGCTCGCCATTCCAGTAATTTCGCCAACCGGCTTCCACCACCACCGAATCCTTTGATGAGTGTGATGACATCGCGGTCGATGTCCGCTGCCGTGTAAATCCCATTTTCAGCCAGGGTGTTCTTCAGCCCTTCTCCGATACCTTGAATAGTGGCATCTGAAAGAGAGTGAAGGCGAAGATGCCGAAGCCGTGCGGTTTGCCTCGATATGGTAGCCAAGTGCTGAAACTCGATACCGTACTGGGTAGTGAACGCATGGCAAGCGGAGATTTTTGAAGTGATCTCTGCGGAAGCGTGCAAATGCTTCTGCGTGCATTCAGTCCTCAGCCGGTTCCATTCCCTTTCCAAGACGACTACCGCTTCTTCGGCATTGCGGAAGCTCGCTTGACGCTGCTCCTTCTCTCCATCGGCACGCCCTTGGATTTGCAACTCTACTTGGCGAATTCGCTCCTCAGCCTGTTGATGCGCCGTTCGGCTGATAGCAGCAACCCGTTGGCGCTCCTGTGTCGCACGGAGTGCGGCATCATGCAGCATCTGCTCCACATATGCTTCAGCCAATTTGATTCGTTTGCGAATGGCTCGCACGACTTTGTTGGACGGAGAATATTGCGAGATCCAATACTGAATGGCGCAGCACGTTCCGAAAATGATCAATACTGCTCCCCCGACAACTCCGAAGTACCACCGGTAACACCCAAAAAGTGTCAGGAGCCCCCCGAGTATGGCCGTTGCAAATAGTATTCGAGAAACCCACTGACCGTCGCGCTCCGCGGCGCGGGCTTTTATCGTCGCTTCGCGCAGTTCTGTTTCGAGTTCGCACTTCTCGTCCCGGAGATTCCGCATGAGCTTCACACGGAGTTTCTCAATCACTTTTTGTCTACTCTGTTCTTCGCTCGCCTCTTGCATTTGCGCGACCAACGTCGCCGAGCGCTGCATTTCTTTCAACGATTGACATTGCGACTGCAAAGCCGCGATATCACTTGAGAGCGGCTTGGCTACGAATTGGCGTGGAGTGAGAAACATCGTGCGCGAATACTGAATATCAGCGAGCGCAGCGGCAGTCAGGCGCCTTTGTACTTCCTGCAATTTCGTTTCGTCAATCGTAAACGATGCACCGCCACCGGAAACGCCATAGTAATATTCCGGGCCGGCGTTGGAGGCTAATCGGCACCAGACGCATCCGTTCGCTCCACGCCAGTATTTATGGCCGGCATCTACAGAGCATTCGGCGATGTTCTGTTCCAACGCCTTGAGAACCGGAATCCACTCCGACGGCTTGGGCCGTGTGCCGAGCTCACTACCTCGCTCGAACGCACGACGAAAGAGCGTACCCAACTCAGTAGGGATGTCTGTGAACGTTGGAACGTTTTTCGGGGGAGCCATCGACCAAGTATGTGCCATCGGCCCTTGTCCGAAACGGTATTCAGCAATCATCTGCGTGAATGGTGGATCGCCGCTCCCGGTGTAGCGCCCAGAGTACGGCGGGCGCCCCACGAACAGGAGCTGATAGATCAGGACTGCCATGCCGAAGCGATCGTGATTTTCGGTGCGA
>JAYVTJ010000761.1:0-3067 GCA_043774415.1 Fimbriiglobus sp.
GCGGTGGGTCTCGCAGACTCGACCACACCCTACGGGCGGGTATCGCCAGTTTCCTGAGGGCACACTCGACCCCAAGAACCGCTGACATCGGGGTGTCAGCGAATCCCATCGGATGCCCGAGAGTGAGGAGCAATGTCTCTTTGCGGGCATTTGCCATCTTGCCAGAAACGTCACAAAGCCGATAAAGATAGTCTCTCCCGTGCGGTATCCTGAGGTATGAAGACGCTCCCGATGGATGCCGAGTCGATTGCCGCCGCCAATGACCTGCTCGCGAACGCCTCTCCCCAAGAAGTGCTCCGCTGGGCCGTGAAGCACTTTCACCCGAAGCTGCTGATGGCCACGGCCTTCGGCGCCGAGGGGTGCTGCATCATCGATATGCTTGCCGGGATCGAGCCGAACGTGACGTTCATCAACTTGGAGACGGGCTATCAGTTCCCCGAAACGCTCGCGCTGCGGGAGCGGATCAAAGCTCGGTACGGGATCGAAGTCGAATACGTCCGGGCAGATGCGAGCGTGGCCGAGTACGAAGCCGAGCACGGCGGGCCACTCTACGAATTGCGACCCGATCAGTGCTGCCACGATCGTAAGATCCTCCCGCTGAAACGGGCGCTGGTACACTACGAACCGCTCGCGTGGATCAGCGCCATCCGCAAGGATCAGACGACCGACCGCTCCGTCGCCGGGGTCGTGCAGTGGGATGCGAAGTTCCAACTGGTGAAGGTCAACCCGCTGCTGAACTGGTCCAAAGGGCAGGTTTGGAAGTTCATCCTCGACAACGATGTGCCGTACAACCCGCTGCACGATCAGGGCTATCCGAGCATCGGCTGCTGGCCCTGCACGAATGCCGTCGGAGCCGGCGACGATGACCGCGCCGGCCGCTGGGCGGGGAAGAAGAAGAAAGAGTGCGGCCTGCACGTGATCGAAATCAAAGACGGAGCCGGCATCTGATGATGTTCTCCGCCAAAGCCGAGTACGCCTGTTTGGCCTCGCTGGAACTCGCCGCCCGCTTCGGCGATCCGAAGCCCGTGCGCCTGACGGACATCGCCGAGAAGCACGACATTCCGCAGCGCTTCCTCGTCCAGATTCTGCTCCAGCTCAAAGGGGCCGGGCTGATCGCGAGCACCCGCGGCGCCAGCGGCGGCTACCAGCTCGCCCGCGCTCCGGAGAAGATTTCGCTCGGCGACATCCTCGGTGTGATCGAGCGGGCCGATCCGAATCCCGCGAGCCGCAAGGCCGAACCGACCCCGCTGGCGACGGCCCTGCACGACGTCTGGGATCGCGTCGCCGAAGAGCGATTGAAGCTGTTGAACGAGACATCCCTCGCCCAGATCGTGTCGATCGGGCAGGGCTTGCAGTATGTCATCTAACCCGAGTCATTCGTCATTTGTCATTCGGGAAACAGAATCCCGTATGTCGAATGACGAATGACTCTTTCGACTGAGGAGCGACGAATGCCCGACCTGATTCTCCCGCATGGCGGCGAACTCATCAACCGCACGGTGCCCGCCGGCGAAGTCGCCGACTTCCGCGCGAAAGCGCCGACCACCACGGCCATCGCCGTGACGGATGCCGACCTCAGCACGCTCTACCGCATCGCCGACGGCGGACTATCCCCTTTGACGGGGCCGATGACCAAAGCCGAGTATCAGCGGGTCCTCGAAGAGGAAGTGGTCGTCCGCAACGGGAAAAAGTACGCGTGGACGATCCCGCTCGCCTTCCCCGTCGATGAAGCGACTGCCAAGGCGCTCACGCCCGGCACGACCTATCCGCTGAAGAATGCGGCCGGGGAATTCGTCGGCACGATCGACTTGAAAGACTTCTACGTCTGGAACAAGCCGGCGTACAACGCCGCGGTCTACGGGACGACCCGCACCGATCACCCCGGCGCCCGGATCGCCAACGACGACGCGCGCACGCACCTCGTCGGCGGCGATGTGAAAGTGCTGCCGCAGCCGAAGAATCCGAACTTCGGCGATGTCGTGCTCACCCCGACCGAGACGCGGGCGCTGTTCGCCGCGAAGAAGTATCAGCGCGTCGTCGGCTTCCAAACTCGGAACGCACTGCACCGCGCCCACGAGTTCGCGCTCGTCGCCGGGCTGGAGAAGCTGACGCGAGAAGGTCACTTCGCCGGGGCCGTGCTGAACCCGCTCGTCGGCGAAACCAAGAGCGACGACGTCGATGCCGCGACGCGGATGAAGACCTACCGGGCGCTCATCGATAACAAAGTGCTCGGGCAAGGGGATGCCGACGAGGAACTCTGGAAGAAGGTCGGCCGCAGTATCGGCGACGTGGTCCACCTCATCGGGCTGGACATCAAGATGTTCTACGCGGGGCCGAAGGAAGCGGTGATGCACGCGATCTACCGCCAGAATTTCGGCTTCACCGACATCGTCATCGGCCGCAAGCACGCCGACGCCCCGCACGACGACGGCACGGAAATCTGGGACGGCCTCGCCGCCCACCGCAAGTTCGACCAACTCCGCGGCGAACTGCTCATCAGCCCGGTGAAGGTCGGCTTCGCCGCGTTCTATGCCGAAGCGGGCCGGGTGCGGCTCGTCGAAGAGTGTCCCAAAGAGTGGAAGCCGGTGAGCATCTCGGGCAGCGATCTGCGGAAGCAGCTTGGGAAAGGGGAACTTCCCGACCCGCGCATCATGCGTTCGGAAACCGCGCAGGTACTAATCGAGAAGTATCGGGGGTGAACCCGGCAGCATGGAATTCATGTTGTTCGCCCGAGACTCCGCGATGGGCAAGTCCATCGACTCGGGCGAAATCTCGACTTCACGGCCTTGCAGCACAGGTTGCTCCCGCAGTGGTGGTCGCTGCGCGATTTTCAGCAGCTCACCGAAGACTTTCTCCCGGCAGTCATCGTGGTATTCTGAAGGAGTTGGAATGGAGGATGGATTTCGTCCTGCTATCGCAATTCCGTCCCGGATCCCGTCCGATAGCAAGTGACAGGGATACAGGAGATAAGCAGATCATGAGGTACATCGACCCGCACATCCACATGATCTCGCGGACGACCGACGACTACGCCCAGATGGCGTTCGCCGGCTGCGCGGCCATCTCC